>JAODGV010000022.1 GCA_025464425.1 Methanosarcinales archaeon
CTGCCCTGTGCTCATCTTATCTCAAGCTTGATAATAAGAAGATATAGAATATATATTACCAATTATGAGAGTCTGGAAATTTGGTGATGATATAGATACCGACCAGATAATACCGGCAGAATACCTTACCACGGGCGACGCGGCAGAATTAGCCAGACACGCCTTCGCGAAACTCCGCCCGGAATTTTCAAAGGAGGTGAAGAGGGGTGACATCATTGTAGCCGGTGCCAATTTCGGCTGCGGCAGTTCTCGTGAGCATGCCCCTCGTGCACTGGTGGGCGCGGGCATAAGCTGTGTAATCGCTAAGAGCTTCGCTCGTATATTCTTCCGCAACGCGATAAACATCGGGCTGCGAGTGATAGAAGCAGATCTTCGGGATATAGAGGATGGCGATGAGCTGGCGATAGATTTCGAAACGGGCGTGATAAGAGACATTACCCGGGGTGTGGAATACACCTTCAAGCCCCTGCCGGAATTCATGCAGAAACTACTCGATAGTGGTGGCTTGATCCCCTATCTCAAGAAGCAGCGGGCTATAAAGTCACAGTAGCGCGTTTATTCGCTCACAGGCTTCCTCCAGCCTATTCACATCCATACATAGCGATATGCGGATAAAACCCTCGCCATACTCACCGAAACCGATACCCGGAGTTGTCACCACACCCGCTCGTTCCAGCAGGAACATTGAGAACTCGATAGAAGATGAAAACCCATCTGGTATGGGTACCCAGAGATAAAAAGTCGCACGGGGCTTATTCACACTTAGACCCGCAGACCTCAAACCCTCAACCATCACATCTCGCCTCGCCCGGTATACCGCCAGATTAGCGCTTATACACTCCTGCGAACCCCTAAGAGCTGCTATGCCCGCTACCTGCACCGCCTGAAATGCACCGGAATCTATGTTCGTCTTCACCCCCTTCACTCCGTTCAATATCTCGGAATTGCCAACGGCAAAGCCTATTCGCCAGCCGGTCATGTTATATGTCTTGGACAATGAATTGAACTCGATACCCACATCCTTCGCTCCTTTCACCGCAAGGAAGCTCGGCGCTTCATAACCATCAAATGTCAGCTCAGAGTAGGGGTTGTCATGTAATACTATAACATCATGCTCATATGCGAAATCCACCACCGACTTGAAGAAGTCAATATCAGCCGTAGCAGCAGTGGGGTTGTTCGGATAGTTGAGGAACATCAATTTCGCTACCCTCGCTATATCGCTATCAATGGCATCAAGATCGGGCTTGAATTCGTTATCGGCTTTTAATGGCATGGTTACCGGTACCGAATCCGCCATTATAGTCGCGTTACGGTAGACCGGGTATGCAGGATCGGGTACAAGTGCGCTATCACCCGGATTGAGGAATGCTATTGCGGAATGCGCGATACCCTCCTTTGAACCTATAAGTGTTAAAACCTCGCTATCCGGATCCAGCCGCACGTGCTTCCTGCTAAGATACCACTCCGCTACTGCCTCGCGGAATGCCTGCATACCCTCATATGATGGATACCTGTGGTTTGAAGGATCTTTCGCCGCTTCGCATAATGCAGCCACGATATGCGATGGTGTCGGCAAATCGGGATCGCCGATACCCAGATCTATTACATCTATGCCCCTTCTCTCCGCTTCTCGCCTCTTACGATCTATCTCCGCAAAGAGGTAAGGTGGTAACCTGGTTATCCGGCTGGCATATCTGTACCTCATCATAATGTGAAAAGCCCTGCGGTATCAAAAAACTATGTTCCTTCCTCAAGATACTACTTTCAGCCGTGCGACCCTGACCGATGGAGTTACAACATTATAAATCTGCCTGACATCCCTACCAAGCAGTTCTACATCACGCAATAGTTCCTGCATGTTACCCACGAGCATTACCTGCTTAACCGGGTACAGAGCCCCTTCTCTTATACCCCATGCATTCTGAGCGACGACCGAGAAATCGCCTGAGGCTCGTGATGCCGTATGTGCACCTATCACATCGTGTACATAAAGCCCCTCACGAATGTCCGCAAGTATATCCTCGTCCGTGTCAACCGCGTTTAAGATGAAATTTGTGGCACCTGGTACCGGTAGATTATCGTAGCTCCTTAACGCATTGCCCGTGCTATCCACACCATCCTTGCTCGCAGTATATGAATCATACATGAAATTCTTCAGTACGCCCCTCTCCACAAGGGTCGTGGGCTGCATGGGCACACCCTCTCCATCCATCTTCCTGCTGTTCACACCCAGCGGCATAGTACCATCATCCACAATGTTGAGTATTCCGGAAGCCACTTCAGTATCCTTCTTACCGTAATACGGCGATTCTTTACGCTGCACGTGCTCGGCGCTCAGCTCGGGAATGAGCGTATAATCAAACAGGCTCTGAATCGCACGGGGCGAGAATACCACCGGTAACTCACCGGTCTCGATACGACTACCGCCGATGCTCTCCACGGCAATCCTCGCAGCTTCCCTGCCCAGCCATCGAAAATCCATCTCTGACAGCACTCTGCTCACTTTACCCTCACTACCAGGGCTATCCTGACCTGCGACAGCCGTCAGTCCCGCAGATATATAAGTGCCGGTATCATGGAGCTCAACACCCTCGGAATTCATTATGTATGTTTCGTCATGCGCGGCTGCGACTGTCGCCTCCGGTAGCGATATTTCTTCCTTCGTCTCGTACTCTTTCGCACCCGCCAGCATCTCCATACTGTATCCAATGGCATTCTCAGGGTCGCCCGCAAGAAGTTCCACTATCCGTGTATCGAAAATCTTGTCAGGACTCGTATAACGACCCATACACGGTAATCCACCAAAATAAGGGTCAGCCTCTGATATCCGTGCCTGCTTCACCGCTCGCAACACGCATTCCTCCATCTCTGCCTTAGCCAGTCTGGTAGTATATGAGAAACCAATCCTGCGCCCTATCACCACTCTCACACCGATACCCACGCTTTTTACTCGCTTAACCGCCTTCACAGCACCTCGTTCAAGCTCTATACTGAGAATATCACCACGCTCTCCATAGATCTCCGCATGGTCACTCAGCTCCTGCGCCTTCTTCAAGCCTGTGTGCATGATATCAAAAATATCACTATCCATCCTCTTCATACGCCCCTATTTTTATCAACTTCAATCCTGCGGAATAGCACTTTCGGCTTGTTCAACTTCTGACCACTTTCTATCGGCTTCATTAGCTCCTCAAGCTTCGTATCATGTACGTCCGTATCCATACCGAGTTGATACCACAATTCCGCCATCTTAGCCGGCATCACAGGCTCCAGCAGTACACACACTGATTTCAATATCTGCAGAACGTTCTTTAATATCGTTCCACAGCGGCGTCTCGCATTCTCATCGCCTTTTATCAGATGCCAGGGCTCTTCACGCTGAAAATAGCTGTTACCAAAGTCTGCAAGCCCCATTGCAGCATCCACAAGCTTCTTGAACTCGTATTCCGCCATCGCACTCAGCACGCCATCACGCGCGGTCTCTATCGCCGTTCGCACTTCCTCTTCTATCTCTCCCTCCGGTACCACACCGAAGTTCTTATAAGTGAAAGTAAGAACCCGATAAATGAGATTGCCGAGTATAGCCACCAGTTCGTTGTTCACTCGCATAAAGAACGAATCCCATGAGAAATCCAGTTCTTTCGTGTGGCTCGATTGCGTCAGCAGGTAATACCTCAGCGTGTCAGGATGGAACCGTTCGATGAACTCCTTCGCCCAGACCACGATACCCCTGCTCTTGGAGAATGTCTTACCTTCTATCTTCACCATGCCAGAAGCGACGACCGCATCAGGCAATGAATAGTCAGCTCCTTTCAGCATCGCGGGCCAGAAGATGCAGTGATGGTATATGATATCCGTACCGATGAAATGGACGATTGTGGCACCGTTGTTCTTCCAGTATCGCGCCCATTCATCACCGTCCACCCCGCGCTCTCGCAGCAACTCTTCCGTGAATGATATATACCCGATAGGAGCATCAACCCAGACATAAACAACCAGATCGTCACGCCCGGGGAATTTCACACCCCATTCCAGGTTCCTCGTTATACACCAGTCCCTCAGTTCTCGCTTCACCCATTCACGTGCATAATTGCGTGCATTCAGCGTGCCACCCAGATTGTCCAGATATGAAGACAGGAAATCAGCAAACGCAGACAGCCGGAAGAAGAAATGCTCCTGCTCCCTGAAAACCGCCTTAGAGCCACAGATCTTGCATCTCGGCTCCAGTATCTCGCCCGGTTCAATATGCTTGCCACAGCCCTGATCACACTCATCACCTCGTGCAACCGCACCACAGTGCGGGCATATACCCTCCACGTATCTATCCGGCAGGAAACGATTGCAGGTCTCACAATATGCCTGCTTCGTATTCTTACGGTAGACATATCCGCCTTCTATAAGACGCTTCACTATCTCTTCCGTCATTCTGTGATTGGCTGGCGAATCTGTACGTCCATAATAGTCGAAGTCCAGATTAAGCGCCTCAAAAATCCGCTTGAAATGCTCATGGTATCTCTCGACCACCACATCGGGCGTTACGCCCTGCGATTCCGCACTCAACACTATCGGAGTACCATGCGTGTCTGAACCACTGATGAATATCACATTATAACCCATCTTACGGAGCATTCGGACATACACGTCAGCAGGCACATAAGTCCTCAGATGCCCTATGTGGCACTCACCATTGACATACGGCAGTGCAGAAGTGACCAGAACAGGTTTATCCCGTGGTAGCATTGATAAAATAGCTTGACATACAAAGATAAAAAAGGAACAATGCAAGCAGCGGATATTCAGGGCACCAATCTTCTCCTGTCCCTCGGGAAAAGAACTACCTCCCTTATGTTCTCTATCCCCAGCATGCTCATGAGTAACCGCTCGATGCCGAGCCCCCAGCCCGCATGTGGCGGCATACCATAACGAAACGCATCGAGATAGAACTCAAAACTATCTGCACTCAGCCCTTTTGACTCTATCTGGCTTCGCAATAGCTCGTAGGAATGAACGCGCTGTGAGCCGGAGGCGAGTTCCAGCCGTGGATGCATGAGGTCAAACGCATTGCAGATATCGCTGCGGCGCTGTGACGGCTGGGCATAAAACGGCTTCAATGCCAACGGCCATTCTGTGATGAAATAATGCTCGCCCATAATCCTGCCCAGCGCATGTTCTGCGGAAGTGCTGAGGTCTTCGCCCCATTCTATCTGCTCACCAGAATCGGATAGCAGTTCTATCGCTTCATCATAGGTTATACGCCGGAAAGGCACCTTCGGCACTTCCAGTTCTATACCCAGCTTCGCCAGCCCGGGATAAGTGGCGATACGCTTGTAGACAAAAGCGATAAGCTCCTCCAGTAGCGCCATCACCTCCCTATCGCTCACAAATGCGACTTCGATATCCATGGATGTCGCTTCGTTCAGGTGCTTCGTGGTATCATGCTCCTCAGCCCGGAATATAGGCGCGATCTCATACACACGATCAAACCCGGAAGCCATCAATATCTGCTTGTACAGTTGCGGACTCTGGTTCAAGAACGCTTCTCGTTCAAAATAGGATATGGGGAATAGAGCGGTGCCGCCTTCGGTCGCTGCACTCACTATCTTCGGGGTGTTTATCTCTACGAACCCACGTTCGTTGAAGAAATCGCGTATCGCTTTGAGCACTTCACTCCGAATGATGAAGATATGCTTTGTCCGCTCTCGCCTGAGATCCATGAACCTCGCATCCAGTCGCGTATCCAGCTCGGCACTCACCTTGTCCGTGGTGTCCAGCGGTAATTTTGGTGCAGCTTCACTCAGCACTTCCATACGCTCTGGTAGGATCTCATAGCCCGAAGGGGCTTTCTTCTCGCTCTTCACTATGCCATATATTGCCACTACCGATTCTCTCGGCACCCTCTTCGCACGTTCGAATAGTTCCGCATCTGTACTCTTGCGATGCAGTGTCACCTGCGCCAGTCCGCCGAAATCACGTACAATGAGGAAGAATACCCCGCCCAGGTCACGTTTCTCATGCACCCAGCCGGCAATACATACGCGTTCGCCGTCATCTGCTGCGCTCAGTTCGTTCGTGTATCTCCGGTTGCTCAGGTTCATCTTTTTGTAAGGATCTTGTTCAAAATTTCCTCAACTTTTTCCTTTTTATAGCCCAATTCATCGGATATCTTCTGCACATCCACTCTCTCTTCTTCACCAAGTTTGCGGATATAACCCAATATATCGAGGGTTATTTCCCTTTCGGTAACTTCTCTGAGTAGAGCTTCATACTCCTCTCTCTCCTTCTCCAGTCTCCTGTTAATTAAAATTTCATCTATCTTCTCTTCATATTCCTTCTCTTCTTCCATTCTACTGATTTCTTCTGTGCCTTCCTTGCCCATCTCAATGACATAGCTGTTTGGTGTTTCAAATTCTTTGGAGTGTGAAGAGACGAAAATTTGCTTATCACTTCCTGAATAAACATCTTCGATGATATTGTACAGAATCCTCTGGTTTTCAGTGGACAATCCCCCCTCCGGTTCTTCAATGGCGATTATAGCGGAATCGAAGAGGATCATGTGTGCCAGATAAAGAAACAGGTCTTGAATACCCAGACCTTGATTTTCAATAGGAAGAGCGTTAAAGCCTGTATCGAAGATTGCGAACACTTCTTCACGGAACTTTCTGATTTCAAGCTCTCCCAAATCACCATACGACCTGCTCCAAATACTATTAAATTTTTGAATGAGTTCTCGTTCTTTTTTGCCTGGTGATTCGATAAGCGAAGCCAATCTATCATAAAATCTATTGATATCAAAGATTTCTATTTGTTCCCCGCCTTTTTCAACGAAAGGACCCTTTGAAAAATATTCCTTATTTGGAATCAATATGAAATTCTCGGATATCTTCTCAAAGTAGTCCTTTACTATGCTGAAAGTCTTTGAAAAAGGCTCTATCAATCTATCTCTTGGTTCTCGAAGCATCTCTTTATATCGTTCAAATAGGGATAAAGCCTCTCTCCTTTTATTTGGGTCTTTTATTTCCTTTAGTCCGGTGGAATATCGTAAGAAGTCGTAGTATTCTGTATCACGAAAGCGACGTCTGAAGAAAGTGGGAGAAAGTATCTTCGTATCGAGTCCTAAAAGAGACAATTGAGATAAAAAAGATTCAAAAGCTCTTTCCTCTTCCTCTCTTATTTTTTCCTTGATACTCCTCTCTAACCGTTTATATAAAATTTTGTATTTCCCATAATCAAACTCGTAATCAGAGTCGAAATCTTTGATTGAAACTCTAATATCGCTTGTTTCCTCGTTATAATTCAGATACACGTTTAAACGCAACTTCTTTAGCGGTTTGAATGATTTTGACTGCCTGATAAACTCCTCTATTTTTATATCCCTGAAAATCTCTTCTTCGGTAACCACCGAGCTAATATCCTCTATTCTCTCTCTAAGTAGATTAGTAGCTTCATCTGCATCGTAAAAATCCTCCTCCAGAGTCAGGTCAATCGTGATTTCAATTGGTTTGTATATATTCCTGTTGTAGAACATCGTGTCAGGCAAAAATATTTCATCGTTTTTAAGACAGAAAAAAGCCAGATGTAATCCCCGGAGTATATTTGACTTGCCCACATTGTTTTTACCGAAAAATACATTAACCGGGTTCAAATTCTCGATCTTAAGCTCTTTGATACTCCGATAGTTTTTCATGGTAAATGCTTCGATTTTCATCTTATTTCATCATATTTTCTCCTCTTATAAATATTTTCCATTCACTGGCTGCTTATAGTCTCACGTGACTTTAACCAGTTTCAATGCCGGTTCACCTTTTATCTCCGATACCTGACCCATCAAATCGTCCATATGCTCGGCAGAGCACTCAACACAGATGATTGCAGAACCCTCACCGCCATCCACACCGCCTGCACCTATCGGGAACGCATCACTCGCACCCAGTATCTTCAATGCTTCAATCTCCGTGACAACCCTGCCGTATACGGGCATCAAGCCCACAGGCTTACCCATGGAATGCGAGAATTTCTCTATACCAACCCGCTTTGCTGCTTCTGTGACTGGATAGGGGATGGTCTTCTCAATGCCCACAGGTATGATGAAATTAACACCCCGTGCCATTACTCGCCCTAAGGTGATACCTATGGTACCGCCACGGGTGTTCGCCATGAGTATGCCCGCTGTACCGGTCGCATCAAGCGCATTCGCACCTTTTATGAATACATCATCTGCGGATAGCTCATCCACGACCTCTTCTATGGCTGCATCAATTACTTCACCATTCTTCAGTATCAACTCTTTACTTCGCTCTTCTTTCGGTACTATGGAAGTACCCTCAGATGTTACCACACCGGCTGCGTATCTACCCTTATCTATCTTCTCATGGCTCGATAGTGCAGCCAGCAGCTCTTCCGCCACGTACGCATTGGTGGTTCCCAGCCCGACTATGATGATGCCATGCTTCAATGCTCGCCTGACCTCTTCCAGATTCCTCACCCCTTTTGCTATCAATCGCTTTGATTCGGCAGGTGTAAGTACAATCAGTGCTTTTACCACTTCACCGCTCATGGTCTGTGATTATCTTCTTATCCCTAATAAATATTACCGGAGTTTGAATCTTAGCATGGCGGCAATACCACCGAGTGCTTTTAACCGCTTACCGGGTTCGAACTCGGTACTGAAGACCACAATATTACCACCCATCCGCTCTACACCCCTGAGTAGGTCCTCTATCTCCTCACTTCCCTCTGCCATAAGCATCTCATCGCATACGAGGAGTCTCTCTACTGCACCATACTGCATCGCTTTTCGTACCTCAGCTTCGCCATACACTGCCAGACCGCCTTCATCACGACTTATCTCCGCCATCAAATTCGCCAGTAACTTCACTTCCCGCGCCAGCCGCTCCACGGCTCTCAATCTCGCCACTGCACCACGTTTCAATACCTCCATGAAGCCCGATATGCCTGTTGATGACGCCTGTTCTATCACTGCTCGCTTATGCAGTTCTGGCGCTTTCTCACGCATGAATTCATAGAATTCGTTCTTTATGAACCCAGGACCCGCAATGATGAGCGCATCACAGGCATTGGAATAATAAGCCTGCTGCAACTGGTTCAATACATCATTGAAGAATTCTTTCATTGTTGAATCCCCGCTGCCTTTGCCCGAGCCGTACCGTATCGAGAAGAGTTCATCCACCCCATACTGGCGTACTATACCCGCAACAGCCTCACCTGATTCTATCGTCAGGATAATTATGGGCGCCTTATTCGAGGCTCGTTCGGCTTCTCTTAACCGTTCCAGCTGGTGTGTTCTCCAGTTGCTCTTGATGATTGATAGCTCTATCTCTGGCTCGATATTGAATGTGTGGTAGTAACCCGCATCAAGACCGGTCTCTATCACTCCCTTCACACGCAATCGGTGCGAGAATTTGTGGAACTCCACACCCTCTACTCGTATACCCAGTCGAACCCGCTTCTTCTCCGTCTTATCTGGTCTGATCTTGTCGGTTGATTCCTCCACACGGCGGAATGTGGAGGAATAGACCAGATCGCCTGGTTCTATCACATATCTCAGATGCCAGAGGTCATCGGTCGATTCGGGCATCACCGTGATTTCACCCGCTATTTGCTGATTCTCTCGCCTCTTCAGTCGCTTTCTCAGGAGTTTCATGGGTGCTCCTTTATTGCTCCTTTATATTCCTTCTATTGATGAATAGATGAATACCAATCCTGCTGGGGCGTAGTCATTGAACCACGATGCTTTCAGTCTTTCGGTAAGTAATAAAAAGATATAATATAGGCGCTATTGTTAATTCTATAAGTACTATTATGTGGGTATCATTATAGGTGTAGAGGTGTAAGATGACGGATAATGAAGAAGAGAGAAGAGAGGTGGTGCTCCGCGTAGCGGAAGCGTACCATCGTGATGCCGGACGGGGCATAGCACGGATAGATGCTGATACAATGCGTAAGCTTGGCGTTGTTACAGGGGATGTGGTGGAGATAGAGGGGAAGAATATCGCAACTGCTATTGTCTGGCCCGGTTATGCCCCTGATAGTGATAAGAACATAATCAGAATTGATGGTAACATAAGGAGTAATGCCGGTGTTGCGATTGATGACCGTGTGCGTGTGCGGAAGACGAGGGTGAAAGAAGCGAGGAGGATCACGCTCGAGCCCACGCAGCCGGTGAGAATCGCGGGTGGCGAACGTTACCTGGCGAGGATATTGAAAGGGCGTCCAATAACGAAAGGACAGATCATAAGGGTTGAGATGCTCGGTAATCCCATAACGTTCGTGGTTACCAATACAGTACCGCCGGGTACGGTGATACCGGATCTGAACACTGAGATAATACTGCGGAAGGCGCGTGAGGAGCGGGTGGGCGTACCGCACGTGACTTATGAGGACATAGGCGGTTTGAAACGCGAGATAGGGATGATCCGGGAGATGATAGAGCTGCCATTGCGCCATCCGGAGCTATTCGAGCGGCTGGGTATAGAGCCGCCGAAGGGTGTACTTCTTCATGGACCACCGGGCACGGGCAAGACATTGATAGCGAAGGCGGTGGCGAATGAGACCGATGCGAATTTCTATTCCATCTCGGGTCCTGAGATAATGAGCAAGTTCTATGGAGAGAGCGAGAAGCATCTGCGAGACATATTTGAGGAGGCGGGCAAGACCGCGCCTTCTATCATATTCATTGATGAGATAGATTCGATAGCGCCGAAGCGAGGAGAGACAACGGGCGAGGTGGAACGGCGTGTCGTTGCTCAGCTACTGGCGCTTATGGATGGTTTACAGTCACGCGGGCAGGTGGTTGTTGTTGGCGCTACGAACCGACCGAATGCACTTGATGAGGCGTTAAGGCGTGGTGGCAGGTTTGATCGTGAGATAGAGATAGGCATACCGGACAGAAACGGGCGGGAGGAGATACTGCAGGTGCATACACGGGGTATGCCACTTGCCGATGATGTGGACCTGAAGGAGCTGGCTGATCTTACGCACGGGTTCGTTGGCGCGGACCTCGCCACACTGTGTAAGGAGGCGGCGATGCATGCACTCCGCAGGATACTGCCCGAGATAGATATGGATAAGGACATCCCGCCGGAAGTGATGGAGAAGTTACGAGTGACGAGAGACGATTTCAAGGAGGCGTTGAAGAATACCGAACCTTCTGCGTTACGTGAGGTATTTGTGGAGGTACCGAATGTCAGATGGGATGATATCGGCGGTCTGGAGCGAGTGAAGCAGGAATTGAAGGAGGTTGTGGAATGGCCGCTGAAGTATCCCGACGCGTTTGCTCATCTCAAATCCACGCCACCAAAGGGTATACTCCTGTTTGGACCGCCTGGCACCGGTAAGACGATGCTGGCGAAGGCAGTAGCGAACGAGAGCGAAGCGAACTTCATATCAATCAAGGGTCCGGAATTGCTATCCAAATGGGTGGGAGAGAGTGAACGAGCGGTTCGTGAGATATTCAGGAAAGCGAAGCAGGCGGCGCCATGTATCGTATTCCTCGATGAGATAGATTCGATAGCGCCGGTACGCGGCGGCGGTTATGACTCGCATGTTACGGAGCGGGTGGTATCTCAGATGCTTACCGAGATGGACGGTCTGGAGGAGTTGAAGGAGGTGGTTGTTATAGGCGCGACAAACCGCCCGGACATGGTTGATCCGGCATTACTCCGACCCGGACGACTCGACCGGTTGATATACATTCCACTACCGGACGTAGAGGAGCGGAAGAAGATATTTGAGGTGCATCTAAGAGGCAAGCCAGTAGCCAGAGATGTTGACATAGAAGAACTTGCGAAGCAGACTGAGAACTATGTAGGTGCGGATATAGCAGCAATAGTGCGGGAAGCGGTGATGAATGCTCTGCGTGAGTTCATCAATTCGGGCGTACCCGCGGAACATATAAAAGAAGCGGTGAAGAACGTGGTGATAAAGAAGCAGCATCTGGAGGCTGCTATTAAGACAGTGAAGCCTTCTGCACCGCCGGAAGTGCAGAATACATTCAAATCAAAGGCGGAGGATTTCGTGAAATACGCTTATGTGTGA
>JAODGV010000023.1 GCA_025464425.1 Methanosarcinales archaeon
GGTGACCCTTTCAAGGATACCGCCGGACCCGCGATCAATCCACTCATCAAAGCCATGAATATGGTCGCAATTCTGTTCTCCACGCTATTCATTACTTTCTGTATAATTTAAATGGTGTTAAGCCGTAGATTCCGGGCTTATTTTCTTATATAAATCTCCTGTATCTGCTCTTCTATTCGCGAGGATACCATCTCAGCAATCAGCTGGAGTTTATACTTCGCAGCTGAATCTTCCAGGCTGTCCAGGTTACTCTTCGCATCCATTAGCAGCTCTTTTGATAGTGCAATTGCATGTTTAATCGAATGGGTGTTGATGAATATCTCCCTGAGATGCTCTATCTCTGCATCTCCTGCTTCTATCTTACCCGTCATTATATCTTCTATATATGCCCTATCCGCACAACTGGCATGTTTCAATGCGTGAATAACGAGAATTGTTCGTTCCCGGTTCTTTATATCCAGTCCGACGGGCTTACCAGTCTTCGCGGGATCACCGCATATATCGAGTATGTCGTCCTGTATCTGGAATGCCACGCCGAGATTCCTGCCATAATTGCGGAGGTTCTCAAGTTCTACGCCACCACCACAGCCAAGCATGACACCCGCCTCGGCACTCGCCATGAAAGCGGAAGCGGTCTTCAATTCCGCAACCTCCATGTATGCTCGCTCTGTCACTTCATCGAGCGCACATAATCGGAGCGTGAATTCCCTGTACTGACCAAGGGCTATGTCTGAGAGGGCATTCATCACCACCCGCATCACCTCCGGCTCGCCACATTCCGCCAGCAACTCACATGAGAATCCAAGCAGGAGGTCTCCCATCAGTACTGCATTCTTCGCACCAAAGCGTGCGGGATTGGATGGACTCCTCCTCCTTATATAATTGTCATCTATGATGTCATCATGTATCAGGGTGGCGTTGTGTAATAGTTCAATGGCGATGGCGGTGGAGAGTGCCTTGTCACGCGAGCCACCTACCGCCTCCGCAGCGAGCAGACATATAATAGGGCGGAGTCGTTTACCTCCTGTCTCCCTTATATAACTCAACGCATCAGAGAGTATCTTATTCTTACAATTGCGCGTCCTCTCTTCTATTAACCCGAACATCAGACCGTTGAAACGGTGTACCTCCGCATGGAAGAGCTCCTCATCTCTCATTTCTACTTCCTAATATTACAACATTTATAAAAAGACAGCCCTTTTATCTCTCTACAAATGGGATTCGAGGTCATTCCTGCGATAGATATAAAAGGTGGTAGATGTGTGCAATTACAGCAGGGTGATCGAGATGCTGTGATCTTCTCTGCCGATAACCCGCTGGCAATAGCTCTTGAATGGCTCAATCTGGGCGCCTCAAGATTGCATATAATAGATCTTGATGCCGCTTTTCAGGTTGATAATGATAATTTCACGCTGATCAGGGACATAGTGGAGCAAGTGAAGCCCCGGGCTAAGATCCAGGTTGGCGGCGGAATAAGAACGTACAGAGCCGCTACACGACTGCTCCTGCTCGGTGTTGATCGTGTTATATTCGGTACCGCTGTCTTCAGGTCTCCGCAGCTCATAGAGCGAATTGCGGATGAATACTCACCCAGCAGGGTGATGATCGCACTGGACGTGCGGCGTGGTAAGGTCGCGATAGATGGCTGGCGTGAAGTAACCGATATGGGAATGAGAGAGGCGGCAGCGAAAGCGGCTGATATTGGCGCTGGCAGTATTCTCTTCACGAACATAGATGTAGAAGGGCTGATGCAGGGCGTAGACATCACGGTTATCGCGGATTTCATCAGTTATACCAGCCTGCCAGTGGTCGTTTCCGGTGGTGTGACCACGCTCGAAGATGTGGTGAAGATAGCGGAGATGGGTGCCAGTGGTGTGGTGATAGGCAGTGCCCTTTACACAGGCAGGATAGATTACAGTGAGGCGGTGAACGTGAAATATAATTTCGTAAAGATACGCCGCCGACAGGACTCGAACCTGTGACTATCCGGTTAACAGCCGGGCACTCTACCAACTGAGTTACGGCGGCATCACTATATCATATCATAACGGTATTATTTATTGGTTGTATTCCTTCACGAGTTCCACCATCTCTGATGCTATCTTCAGTAGCCGTAGCCATGTATTCACCATCGCTCGTAGTTGCGCAATCGAGTCATCACTGCACTCGAACCGCATGTACAATCGCCCGCTTCTTAACTCTACGGGTCCCTCTACCTTTAAAGCGCTGTATATCGCCAGTAAATCCTCGCTACCGCTTACTTCAAGTTCTATCTCCATGCCATGCCATGATCAAACAGCTTTTATCTTCTTCACTATCACGGGAGACCTCTCCTTCTTCAGTGCGCGATAACCGCAGTAAGGGCAGCGTATACCCTGATAATCTGATTTCAACTCCACAACTCGTTTACACCTCAGGCAATAATATCCCATTGCTCATTCACTCCCGGCTTCTCTCCTTATCGCTCTCCCAATTGCTATGCCCATCGGCGTTTGTGGTATATACGTGCCACCAGCGAACGTATAGCCACACCTGGAACAATGCCATATACCGGTGCCCTCACGCCTGACCGAATTACGTTCACACCTCGGGCATTTGTGTACCGCTCTGGTCTGTTCCTCAATATTCGCTACAATCTTCCTTATCTTCCTGCCATATCGCACGCCGAACCTGCCCGCGGATTTCGTTACTCTCCCCTTCTTCCTTTTATTCTTCTTCACCATCTCTCTTTACTCTACGTATAATCTATAACAATAACAGGATAGAATAAAACTTAGTGTTTCACCTCCTTCAGGGTTCAAGATTAACCAACCGCTCGGCGATCTCATTAATAGCAGCCTTCAGGATCTTCCTGTTATCATAGTTCGCCAGTATCGAATCCAGATCGGCGTTACGGCTGAGGTTATTATCTTCTATAATCTTGATGATATTCCGCAATGCTCGCTGCACATCATCCACTATACTCACGGTCGCGTATCTTGACGTGCGGGATAACGGGTTCAGGTCGATGGTTATCACCTTCTTACCCATAGCAATGAGCGCTTCACAGCGGTCACCATCTTCCAGCGGTGCAAGAACGACATCCGCGGTATATATACCATCATGTGAGACCAGCCCGCGGGCATGGTCTATCCCTTCCAGCCTGGCATCCGGCATGTCACCAAACACGCGCTTCGCACCCGAGCGCATAAGTAGCTCTTTTATCCGCTTCACCCGTGCTTCCGTGCGGTAGAAGATATTGACTTCCAGTGGTGCATCTATCAATCTACTGAGAGCGACCATTTCCGGTGATGCCAGTGCGGCGACATTACCATTTACCGATAGCACGGGCTTATTTGCATCACATAATATAGCAGCCGCCACTTCCGTAGCCTGTAATGCCGAGTCCATAGTCCGTTCCCCTATCAGATAATCAAACGCTTCTCCACGTCCATGTGCTATAAGACCCTGCATTGAGGTGATACCCGCCTCTATACCAGCCACGAGCTTCTCCCGTCTCATTAAAGATTCATACCGCGGATGTGACTTCGGGATTTCCATCATCTCTTAAGAGGTAAATCCACTGCAATCAATTTAAGCTTGTTCCTCTTCCTCTCAACCGTGTAAATTTGATAGTATCGCATGAACTATTTTAGTTTGTTCAGACCAAAAATATCAAAATGGATAACCAGATAACCAGCCAGGGTGTATTTTCCCTCTTCTCCATACCCATTCAGAGAGCCATTGCGGATAAGGGCTTTTCAACGCCCACAGAGGCGCAGATAAAGGCTATACCGCCGATAATAGCGGGTAAAAACGTATTACTGATAGCGCCAACGGCGAGTGGTAAGACAGAAGCAGCATTCTTACCCGTTGCTGATGCGTTGATTCGCATTCGGGATAGGGATAGGGATAGG
>JAODGV010000001.1 GCA_025464425.1 Methanosarcinales archaeon
TTTATAGGGTAATGCGCGTTCGGGACTTCATGGTTTCGGAACTACTGGACGAACTGTAAACTTTAAAACCTTAAAGTCACTTATAAAAAGAGCAGATGATCACCACTGGATTGATAAGAGAAGTGACACTGGCTATCCTGAGGAAAGCGGAAACAAGCCTGCCCGGAGATGTAAAAGAAGCATTAATTCGTGCATATGGCAGTGAAACAGACGAGATCGCAAGAGTACAGCTGAAGGCGATACTTGATAATATAAAACTTGCTGAGGAACTCCACAGACCTATGTGTCAGGATACAGGCATTCCTATATTCTTCATCAAGCTCGGGCACTGCTCTATCGCACCAGAGGATATAGAAGCAGGCATAATGAAGGGTGTAGAAGCTGCTACGGTGCTGGTACCGTTACGACCCAATGTGGTAGACCCGCTAACGCGTGAAGGTGCGGGTAACACCGGCGAGAGGATACCACACATCTATTATGAAGCTGCGGATATTGATGGGCTGGAGATAACCGTACTGCCAAAAGGCGGGGGTGCTGAGAATGTGAGCGCATATACAATGCTGACGCCACATGAGCAACTGAACGGGCTAAGGGATTTTGTGCTTAATTCGGTGCTCGCCGCTGCGGGTAAGCCGTGTCCACCAACGATCATCGGCGTGGGTATTGGTGGCACAGCAGATATGGCGATGTGGCTCGCAAAAGTGGCATTGCTCAGACCCGTTGGTGTGGCGCATCCCGATATGAGGATAGCACAGATGGAGCATGAATTGCTTGAAGCGGTGAATAGTCTTGGTATTGGACCCATGGGGCTGGGTGGTAAAACCACCGCACTTGAACTCCATATAGAAACTGCCGGTACACACATAACGAGCCTGCCGGTAGCAATCAGCTTTCAGTGCTGGGCTGCCCGTAAAGCCACTGTGAGAATACACAATGATGGTACGGTGGAATACATGTGAACATTTTGCAGCTGGTGGTCGAGTATTTGGTCGAGTATTTGGTCGAGTATTAGGTCGAGTATTAAGTGGATAAAAGTCTTTTATAATATCACACCACCTTTATTTAGATTGACCATGGCTGAAGACATCACTCTCCGGATACTGGACACCACATTGCGTGATGGTGAGCAGACCCCGGGCGTATCATTAACACCGGAGCAGAAACTGCAAATTGCACGGCAGCTCGATATTCTCGGTGTTGATATCATAGAGGCTGGGACACCGATAGTATCTCAGGGTGAACGGCGAGCAATAAAGCTAATAACGGGCGAAGGCTTAAATGCAGAGATAAGTGCTTTCGCTCGGCTCATACAGGCGGATATGGATGCCGCAATAGATTGTGATGTAGATACTGTGAATCTTGTTGCACCCGTCTCCGATGCACATATCGAGAAGAAATTGAGGATAGACCGCGAAAGGTTGAGAGAAATGGTGGTGGAAGCAGCGGAATACGTGAAGAAGCACGGGTTGAAGGTGGAGATAAGCGCAGAAGATGCATCAAGAGCAGACATGGGGTTTCTCAAATCGCTATTTGGCGAACTCTCTCACGTCGTGGACCGGCTCTGCTTCTGTGATACTGTGGGTGTGCTCTATCCAGAGCGAACGAAGGAGATATTCAGTGCCCTGTCGGTTTTCGATACCTCAATCGCTGTCCACTGTCATAACGATTTTGGATTGGCAACTGCGAACTCAATTGCTGCTGTGATGGCTGGTGCACAGGTCGTGCATGTAACGGTGAACGGGCTGGGCGAGCGGGCGGGTAATGCATCACTTGAGGAGGTGGGTACCGCGCTCGATATGCTATACGGTGTGAAGCCGGGGATAGCAAAAGAACGGCTGTACGAGACTTCCCGGCTGGTGCGTAACCTGACGAAGATGCCTGTGGCACCAAATAAACCCCTCATCGGTGATAATGCATTCACACATGAGTCAGGTATGCACGTGCATGGTACACTTGCGGATACGAGCTTATATGAGCCGATGGATCCTGAGCTGATAGGCAGGAAGAGGCGATTCGCTTTCGGTAAGCACACAGGCAAAGCCTCAGTGAAGATGGCACTGGAAGAGATGGGCATCTCGGCTGATGAGTCACAGACGCAGAAGATACTATCAAAACTGAAAGAGCTCGGTGATAAGGGCAAACTGATAACAGATTCCGATTTCCAGGCAATTGTGGATGATATACTCCGAATAGAACGCAAGGAACGTATAAAGCTCATTGACCTCTCCGTTGTCTCAGGTAAGAATGTATATCCAACGGCATCTATAAGACTGTCAATGGATGGTGAGGATGTAGTGGAGGCGGGAGTCGGTGTTGGTCCCGTGGACGCTGCGATAAATGCACTCCGAAAAGCTATGTCACGTTCGCAGATGGACGACCTGCAGCTTGAGGAGTATCATGTGGATGCCATTACGGGTGGCACAGACGCACTGGTGAACGTGGTGGTGAAGATGAGCAGGGGTGACAGAACGATAACAGCGAGTGGTGTGAGTGAAGATATAGTCCTTGCATCAATGCATGCCATGATTAAATGCGTCAATCGGCTATACAGTTCATAGCAACCAGGTCTATTGCTCCGGCTGGACAATGATCAACACACGCACGACAGAACTCGGGCGGTTTAAATGCTCGTTTACATCTATTCGCATTCAGTAACCGCACTTTCCCTTCTTCTATGCCCAGTACCAGCTCGTCTTCGTACCTGCCACCTTTGCCGTACAGAAGCTCTTCATTCTCCAATCGGTTCTCCTCACACACCACTGTACATATACCGCAACCTATGCACTTATCATCATCTATCATCAAGCCCGTGAGTTCTTTAGCCGTGGCTGGTAGAATCGCATACAGCCTCCGCAGGTTATCACTGTATTCAGGTTCGAGCAGTAAAGGGCAATCTTCAGGACTCGCTTCCCTCGCTATCAACCTTGCGGCAAAGCCCATGCATACTGTGCCACATCGCTTGCAGTTGGTTCTCGGTAAAAGGTTGTACACCTCAATCACTGATACCGGCATCTTTTTACTCTATCCCAACTTCTTTGATTTTATATTAACATGCCAATCTTAAAAACTCAACAACTTCGGGTTGAAATCATACATGCGACCCGCAAGAGCTCTTTATCTTTGTCGAGCACTATATTCTATCCCATGTGGAAGAGGCGAGTGGTGGTGGGTGGCACTTTTGACCCCTTGCACGATGGGCATAAGCGATTGCTCAAGCAGGCATACGAGCTGAGCGGTAGCGATGGTGAGATAGTTATAGGCATAACGTCAGACAGGATGGTGAAAGCGAACAAGACAAGGCTGGTTCTACCTTTTCGGGTAAGAGCAGCCAATCTGGCTCAGTACATGTACAGGGAATATCAGGTGCGAGTGCGAACTGTGGAACTGAACGACAGGTATGGTATGACCCTGAATGAGGATGTAGATTATATTGTCATTTCACCTGAGACTTATGATGTCGCATTGCAGATAAACGAGTTGAGACGTGCGCGTGGCAGGAAACCGATAAAGATAGTGAAGGTAGAGCACGCGAAGGCTGAGGATGGAAAGCCGATATCGTCAACACGTATAAAAGCGGGCGAGATAGATAAGCACGGGCATCTCCTTGTATAAAGATAGATAATAAACATGCTTGACAGGATATTCAAACCGGAAACGGTCGCACTGGTTGGTGCAACGCCAAAAGAAGGTAAGGTTGGCAATACGCTACTGAGGAATTTGATGGCGTCACATGAGTTGCGTGTTTATGCTGTGAACCCAAAGTACGAGAATATACATGGATTGAGATGTTATCCTTCTCTGGACGCCATAGATGATGATGTAGACCTCGCCGTTATTGCGATACCCGCGGTTAATGTACCGGACGTGTTAGTGCAGTGTGGTGAGAATGCTATAAAGAACGTGGTTGTGATATCCGCGGGTTTCAAGGAAGCGGGTCGTGAAGGCGCAGTGCTCGAATCCGAACTCATCAGGATCAGTAAAGAATACAACCTGCGGCTTGTGGGTCCCAATTGTCTGGGTGTAATAGATACGTACGCGAATCTGAATGCGACTTTTGGCAGAACTATGCCAGACAAAGGTTGTATAGCGTTCCTCAGTCAATCTGGCGCGTTTGCTCTCGCTGTTATTGACTGGTCGAAAGCAGCGGGTGTGGGATTCAGTAAGATCGTATCTCTCGGTAACAAAGCAGTGCTCGACGAATGCCACTTCATGGAATACCTGGCTGGCGATAGCGATACGAAGGTGATAGCGATGTATCTCGAGGATGTGAGTGATGGACGCAGGTTCATGCGTGTAGCAAGCAGGATATCGAAGACAAAGCCGGTGGTGGTGATGAAGAGTGGTAAGACCGAAGCGGGTTCAAAGGCGGCTTCCAGCCACACCGGCAGCATAGCGGGCAGTGTAGAAGCGTTCAAAGCGGCATTTGAGCAATCGGGTGTTGTAGAAGCGGAATCAATCAATGACCTCTTCGATTTCGCACTCACACTGTCACGAATCACGAGCATAAAGAGAGGTGGTGGTGTAGCGATAGTGACGAACTCCGGTGGTCCGGGAGTTATGGCTGCGGACGCCGTTGAGGAATACGGCTTGAAACTCGCTTCGTTTGAGCGTAATACCATGGATAAGCTCCTGCCACTTCAGCTCGCCAATTCTTATAACCCGGTTGACGTGCGTGGTGATGCCACATCAGACAAATTTGGTACCGCACTGGAGATAGTTGCAAGAGATGAACGTGTGAGTGCGATTATCGCCATCCTATCACCCACAGCACCGATAGATTTCGATAAGGCATGCACTTATGTCCTGGCGGCAGACGCGCTGAAACCGGTCATCCCGGTATTCATGGGCGGTGCATCGGTGACGAAGGCGGTTGAAGTACTGAACCAGCACGGGATAACAAACTATTTCGATCCCGTGAGAGCAGTGAAGACGCTCAAAGCGGTCAGTGACTACGAGGAGATGCAGGCACGAGTATATGAACCACCACAGCATTTCGATGTGGATACACACCTTATCAGGAAGCGGTTACAGCAGAAGCAAGCACTGGACTATGAGCTGCTAACTGCCTATGGTATTCCTGTACCGGCATATGGCAAGGCGGTGAGTGCGGATGCAGCACTTGAAATAGCCGATCGGATTGGCTATCCTGTGGCAATGAAGATTTTATCACCCGATATAGTACACAAGACCGATGTGGGCTGTGTGAAGCTAAATGTATACAGAGAAGCAGTAAAGGAAAACTTCTTCGAGATAATGCGCAGGGGTGAGAAATACACCAGTGCGAGACGTATTGATGGCGTTCTCGTACAGCAGATGATTGAGGGTGGGAGGGAAGTGATCATCGGCATGAAACGAGACAGGCATTTCGGTCCCCTTGTTATGTTTGGACTGGGTGGTATCTATGTCGAGGTCTTCAAGGATGTCTCATTCAGAATCGCACCATTAAGTAAGAGGGATGCGGAGGAGATGATACATAAAGTCCGGGCTTACAGGATATTACGGGGTGTGAGGGGCGAGCCAACGTCGGACATCAACTCGCTCATTGATATACTGCTCAGGTTCTCTCAGTTATGTGTGGAGTTTCCGGAGATACTGGAAGCGGATTTGAACCCGATCAAGGTGTTAGAATCAGGCTGCTATGTGGTTGATTTCAAGATGGTAACGCGCATGTGAGTCTCTTACGATGCTTATTTCAACCCCCACAACAAATGTAGGCGTGTCTCACACCGGGATATGTCCGCGAGGTGATTCTATGAAATGCTGAACCAGAATCCGCATCGCTTCCTTCTCCCTGCGTCCACCACATCGGTCCACTATCCTGACATAATCCTGTATCTGCATCTTTATACGCGCCCTATCCTGATCTTCCTCCTGAATATCGTATCTCGATGCGAGAACAGCCGCCTCTATAACTGCGTTGCACCCTCTGTTTATTCCGCATATCTTCTTATTCTGTATTGCCACTGCGAACGGAGTCAGCATGAACATGAGATAGTCTGCCCGTTCCGCTATCATGCGACAGCGAAACAGTATCCACGAATTCGCACCTATCAGCACAGGAAAGCCATGAAATCGTGCAAAATCGTTTTCCGCGAGGTTACCAACCAGAGCTTTAACGAAGAGCATTGCATCCTCTGTTACATTCGCAGCCAGTTGCATCGTTGCTTTCACGTTTGATAACGTCTTTGAACCTCTGTACAATTCCATACAATATTTACCCGATTCGTTATGTATGCCAACCGGTGCTGCATTGCGTTCACCCGATAGAGACTGTGTAGTGGCTATCACTTCAGAAATACCTTCACGTAATCCAGCCTCTATCAAATCTGTCATTGCTCTGGTAGTGGTGCTGAATTGTAAAAAGAAAGATGAAGATTTATTTCCCGGTCTTTCTACGTTCCTTCTCTGCAATACCCGCTCTCTTCTTCTGCTCCATCAACCGGTGTACCAGTTCGGTGCCCGAAGGATCTAATGGCTTGGCATCTATGAACCCACGTTCCACAGCGCCCTCGAAGATGTCCTTTCCGAGATATGTACGAACGATAACGGTTGATTTACCTTCGGGTGTGCCACTGTTGCCCACACTAATATCAGAGAACAGAGCAGTGAAATCTTCGCATATCCGACATCCTTCGCGCTTATAAGGCTCGATCTCTGAGATATCGGTACTTAATAACTCCTTTGCATTACTGTACACGTGCAGCACATTATTGCTTATCTGCATACCCGTAACCTCTCTTATGTTTATACCACGCTCAGCAGCGAGATACTCATTGACCAACCCCTTATAGGAGTAAGAGCCCATACAGAAAAGACCAATTCGCAACCTTATGATGGAAGCGAAGTTGTGTGCATTATGCGTGTCCCGTCCAACTGCAAGCATCTTCTCATAACCCGCAATCTGACATGGCGTACCGACCAGTGCGACACTCCAGAGCCCACGATCTATGATGGCATCCGGTATTCCGGTAAGCGCTGCCGAGGGTGTGTACTTGCTACCCGCAGCTTTTATCAGGCTTGATCTGTCCATAGCAACCTGCACACGAGTTTTCCAGTGCTCATCACGTACAACCGTTACACAACCCTCCACTATACCATCGGCAAGGGCATAAGCAAGTAGCGCAGTTACTGCACCACCATCCTGAGCCGCTGCTCTTAGCCCCTCATCGGTCGCTACAACTTCATACATCTCCTCCAGTTCATGCCTCATCTCCGGCTTCTCCACTCGTGGACACTGGTAATAACAGTATCCGCAATCGGGTGGGCATTCCAGCCCCTCGCCCATTACCGGACGCTCTTTATCATGGTCCACGCTGAGATACCCGTAATTGAGCAGTCTACAGGTCGCTACACAGCCACCACAGAGCGCACATTTGCCATTATCTATCACTTCCTGCTCCAGATCACTAAAATCCTTCTTAGCTTCCATGATAACCAATTTGATACAGGTTTTATATATAAACATCAATTTTTCTCGGAATGACTATAATCACTACCATACGGTGGTGAGAGAATTATGGTAAAGCGCATAGCCATCATAGCGATGTCCGCCTTTACTGTCGCTCTTCTGCTGCTGTTTAGTTTAACAGGTATCAGTTGTGCAGAGAGCAACAGGACATTGATAATACTGGATACAGGAATAGATTATACACATGAAGATTTAGGGAATTACATAGGCGGTTATGACTTCGTGAATAATGATACCGATCCAACGTATGCGGCTTTGGCTTCAAACACAGCCGAAAAGGTGATAATTACAGAGATATACTATGACACCTATCTGAGTGGTGACACTGACGGTGAGTTCATAAGGATACACAACCCCACAGGGAGTACAATCAACATCGGCGGATGGCAGATAACAGATGGAGAAGGCGTTATTACATTCCCGTCATGGGCAAGTATAGATGCCGGCGAGAGCTTATATCTCGCTTATAATGCAACCGCATTCCATGATGAGATGCTTCAAAGACGCAAATTTTGAGTATGGTGTGGATTCCGATTCGACGCCGAATATGACGAAGATGGACAAGTGGCTGAAATTGAAGAACGAAGGTGATGAAGTAATCCTGAAGAATGATATAGACGAGATAATAGATGTCGTGATTTATGGCGATTCCAGCTATTCGGGCAGTGGCTGGAGTGGCTCACCGGTAAAGAGAGAAAGGGACGAGAGGGGATGGACATGGGGTGTGATTCTTGAACGGGACAGGAACGAGACAACCGGGCAATATGAGGACACGGACTCCTATGCCGATTGGGATGATTATCGTATATACATCGTCGGGCAGTCGCACTTCCCTTACCAGACTTTTAATTTCACCGGTAACGTCACGGTATTCACCTCCCCGGATAGCAGTTTTAATGCAATCGCAGATGCAATAGACAACGCCAGTGATTCGATTTATCTCAATGTTTACCAGTTTCGTAATCTCTATCTGATGGATCATCTGATAGAAGCATTGAATAGGGGCGTTGAGGTCAAGATAATGCTTGAAGGCGACCCGGTAGATGGAATTACAGATGAAGAGCGGTATATTGCGAACAAGACTGTCAATGCAGGTGGATCTGTCAGGTTTATGATAGATGATACAGGCAGAGGTATTCACGACAGATATGCATTCACACACGCGAAATACGCAGTTATAGACAATGAAACCACGATAGTAATGTCAGAGAACTGGGATAATACAGGCGTACCCACCAGCAATACCTTCGGTAACAGGGGCTGGGGTGTTATTATAAACAATCCGGATGTAGCGGATTATTTCAATCAGGTCTTCTTTGAAGACTGGAAGCCAGCGAGCAAGGACAGTTTCCCTTTCACCGTGAACGACACAATCTATGGTAATAAATATGGTGCGCCTCCACATGATTTCATGCCAGATCGGACAGTCATGACAGGTAATTACACGCATCCATTTGAGAGCAAAACTATTTCTGGTGAGTTTAATGTCTCCCCTGTTTTAGCGCCCGATACATCGCTGATGCAGACGAAATCTATTATAGGCATGATAAAAGGCGCGAAGGAATCGGTTTATGTGGAACAGCTTTACATTTACAGGGACTGGGGGACTTATGCTGAGCGAAAACCCAATCCGTTCTTAGAGGCGGTGCTCAACGCATCAAGGAGAGGATGTGAGGTGAAGATACTGCTGGATCCCAGGTATGGTAAGGAGCATAATGAAGAGACAGTAGCGTATGTCATGGATATCGCTGCGAAAGAGAATCTGAGTCTGGAGGCGAAGCTGAT
Organism: Methanosarcinales archaeon; assembly: GCA_025464425.1. Classification (GTDB taxonomy): domain Archaea; phylum Halobacteriota; class Syntropharchaeia; order Alkanophagales; family Methanospirareceae; genus G60ANME1. The sequence continues at coordinate 9,254 of JAODGV010000001.1, forward strand.
GGATACCGGGGCGATGGGTCTTAATAAGACGCATAATAAAGGCGTGATCGTTGACCGCCGCAAAGTTTTGATCTCAAGCATCAACTGGAACGAATACAGCCCGAGATACAACAGGGAAGCGGGTTTGATCATCGAGAATGAAGATATAGCCGAATTTTATGCTGAGGTGTTCCTTTATGACTGGTACGGTGAACTACCACTAACTTTCGATACCGGACCGGGGAGTTATCCATCCATATCAGGCACATT
>JAODGV010000140.1 GCA_025464425.1 Methanosarcinales archaeon
TCCACTCAATGACTTCTACATAACTATCGAACCAAAATATAAAAAAGTGAAGCCGGGCGATTCCATTACCTATAAGCTCACTATTTCTTCTACTGATGATTTCAACGAGCCGGTCACACTCAGTCTGAGGATAAAAGCGCCATTTTATAACAGAACTTTCTCGCTCCCTGCCCAGCATCCACCATATCCGAAGACATACACTCATACAGTAACCATACCAAAAAATGTTCTTCCATGCACTGCTGAAGGAATAATAACGGCAACCGGTGGTGGTAAGACGCATACAGACCATGCAATAGTTAAAATTCCAGGGTTTGAAGCTATCTTAGCGATTATCACATTTTTAGCGGTTGCGTATTTGATAAGGCTGAGAAGGAGGAGTGAAAACTGCTGATCCAAGCAGGCGTGGCGTAATGGAGCCGCACCTCTTAAACCTTTCCAAATCGCCTATTTTTATAGTGGGCATTTTCATTTTCTATGAGTCGGAACTTTCCGTCAAATTAATTTAAAAATTTCACCTGGTTTCTTTTTATCTTTTTATAAAAAAGAGACTAACTGAAATCAGGCAGTATATATATTCAAAACCAGATATACTTTGCGGGGTGAAGCATGAAGATAGGACTCATGGGTGCATGGAACACGGATTCCGGTGCTTCAATGCATTCTGAGCTGATTGGCAGGAGTTTTCTGGATTTAGGAAACGAAGTGGTTGTCTTCACATTCTTTAAACACAGCTTCCACGGCACTGCAATAGTGGGTGAGGATGAAGATTATGTGATAAGATGTTTCACACTCTCATCGGATAATAACCCTGAACTTCTTGCTACACCTTTCCTCTGCCATGACTATGAAATCTTCATAGTGGAAGACCTTGGTATGTTGCCTCAGGACCATCTTGGTAAGATATTCCACTGGATAAAGAGGAAAGCAAAGACGATCAACGTAATCCATGATGGTAACTTAAAAGAGGACCCCTCATTCTATCAGTTTGACTGGGATGCGATAGTCTGTTTCGATGAGCGATATTACAACTTTTTAAAACGAGCCTATCCTGAGGAGATTATCCATATAATCCCGTTTCCATGCCTGCCATGGCGAGTGGGAGATAAGATGAGGAGTCGTAGAGAACTGGGATTGCCCACGGATAGGAGAATCGTATTCCTTTTTGGTCCATCTTCAAAATTCGGTGCGGATAAATTTGATGTGCTAAGAGAACTGCATAAAGATTATCCACTGCTGATACTGGTGGTAACCAGCCATCCAGAAGCTCTTGAGAGGTGGAAACGTCTTAAAATGGAGAATGCTGATATTGACATCATCCAGATTAGAGAAGAAAATCCAGACATAGAGCGGCTATATGAATATTTACATGCTTCTGACCTGCTGTTTTATAATAAGGTAAGCAAACCCCGCACTGTCACAGTATCAAGCACCGCGTTCCAGTGTCTCGGCTCTGGCTGTCCGATGGTAGCGCGGGAATCCTCTTTTGTTGAGACCATGAAAGATGTAATTTATCAGTTCAGTACCGATGAGGAACTCATCTCATGTATAAACAGTGTGTTTGATGCGGACCAGAGATACAGAGATATTATAAGGAATATGAAAATGTATGTTAATGAGCATTCGGGCATAAACATAGCCAAGAAATTTATTGAGTTATTCGAAATATTAAAAAGATGATGGGATGAGCCATGAAATTAGAGAGATACAGCGGTAATCCGGTACTCAAACCCATAGAGGGTAATGAATGGGAGTCGAGAGCGGTCTTCAATTGCGCTGCGGTCTATCTGGATGGTAGAGTGCATATAGTTTACAGGGCGCAGGATGGAGCAGGGGTTTCAAGATTGGGGTATGCAATGAGTGAGGATGGATTCCATATCACTACCAGGCTAAAAGAGCCAGTATATACACCCGGTGGCGAGATAGAGAAATATGGTTGTGAAGACCCGAGGATTTCTGTGGTTGGCGATAAGCTCTATATGTCGTATGTCGCATACGGTGAGAAGCCGAATATGGCGGCTAAGGTACCTCGGAGTATTCAAATTGGTATAACAGCAATAGATATTGATGATTTTTTGAACCATGAATGGAACTGGAAAGAGCCATACTATCCCTTCCCCGGCGTGGATAACAAAGGAGCGGTGATTTTCCCGCACAGGTTCAATGGTGAATACATATTGTATCACCGGATCCCTCCACATATATGGATCGCTTATTCACGTGATTTGAGGCACTGGTATAATTCCAGCATTATTTTATCACCTGAGTATGAATGGGAATATTATAAGATAGGAACCGGTGCGCCACCAATTAAAACGGATTATGGCTGGCTTCTAATTTATCACGCAGTGGACAGGACGAGGACTTACAGGCTGGGTTATTTTATAGCTTCAAAGGATGACCCGGCAGAGATTATTTACAGACATCCAGAGCCGATTCTCGAGCCGGAGAAGGAATTTGAGACGCAGGGTGAGGTATCAAATGTGGTATTTACCTGCGGTGCTGTTCTGGTTGGTGATACTGTTATCGTCTATTACGGAGGCGCGGATACTGTAATCTGTGTTGCTACTGCGAAACTGGAGGACTTCATCAAACCTGCAATCACGCAATCTTTAGTGTGAAGATGAGTTTTGGGGGCGTCATCTGCTTCTGCTTCTGTTTGCACGACTCCGCTCCCTGATATTAATCCTCTAAGTCCACCTTACGCTCGTAGGTCTGGACCCACATGCCCTTACTCTGCTCCCATGGCTCACCAACCTTATAAAAGTTGAACCTCTTCATTGCACGTTCGCATACCTCGCTACCCAGGAGAATATTGACATAATTCACCCTGCATTTATTCGCCCTCGCGAACTCATAGAACTGCTCATACATCGCAGAAGCGACACCCTGGTTACGATACTCAGGCAGGACAGCCTGATGCTCGCC
>JAODGV010000141.1 GCA_025464425.1 Methanosarcinales archaeon
GCCCGTAGCTATCCGGAAATTGTATGGGATCACTGGTTCGTGGATATATTCGCGGCAAAGCTTTTAGACCCGAAACGGAGGAGTGAATTCAGGGTCGTCGTGCTCCCGAACTTATATGGGGACATAATAACAGATGAGGCTGCTGCGATACAGGGCGGTGTCGGTACCGCGGGCAGTGCGAATATAGGTACACGATATGCGATCTTCGAGCCCATACATGGCTCTGCATTGAGAATGGTGGAAGAAGGACGTGCAATATATGCGAATCCCACGAGTGCTATGCGTGCGGCAGTAATGCTATTGAGGCATACGGGCTTCTTAGAGGAGGCGCAGAGGCTGGACAATGCGCTTGATGTATGTGAGAAGGAGGGAATGATTACGGGACACCCTGATGGAGCCACATGTGCCGAATTTACCGACCTGGTACTGGAGACACTGGGTAGATGAATAACAACAATTTAACGATATTAACACCAAATATGCCGGCGATCGCCCCTTTTGCTATCCCCGCACCCTCCTGAACCCTCATATCGCGGGAAAAGGGGAATACCAGCAATGCAGGTTACTTCCAGAGCGGTAGATTGTTCTTGGCTGCCAGTGACACGAGCTCGGAGCCGAGTACAAATATCGCCTGCTTGTGCTCCTCCTTGCTCCTGTGCACCTGGAAGGGGGTGATACCCAGCTCGTTGTACCGTGTAAAATCGCAGTTCATTCCCTTTTCCTCACAATACTTCTTCAATTGAGCCAATAACAGATGCAGATGTATCAGCTCTTCTTTCTTCATCTCAGTGTTAATATATATTTATAAAAATAAAAATTAACAAGGTATAAAATATAGGATTCAAGGACATTATGAGGAACCCCTTTATACTAAATATTTATACCGAAGAGGTGGATTAAGGAGATGCAGGAGAAGCGATTGGCAATCACAACGGTTGCGGTGGTATTTGCATTCCTGGTGCTTATTGCGCTGGTGGCGACAATTGGTGGCGGTTTAATGTCTTACGAGCGATCTGAAATAAGAATCGCAGATATAGACATCTCAGCAGAAGCAACCAGCATTGCTGATGTGATGCTGAACGTGACCACGTATCTGGATAATGGCGGGTCTGCGAAATCAGGTGAGATAGAGATTCTGGTGAAGGCATACGATGTGGATACGAATTTGCTCGTCACTTCTAACAGGACAGTACTGGGTGAAATACGCGGTAGGGAGACGAAATCCGTGAACACTTACCTGAAACTGCCGAAATCGGGCAGCTACAGGCTACAAATCGTCGTATTTGAAGACGGTAAGGGCATACTGCGAGGCGAGAGGAAGATTTATGGATTGGCACGGTTGGAACCTCCATCGGCTGCAAAAATATCCGTACGAGGACTGGACTTTCTCATAGAAGCAGTTGAGGTGGAGAGCAGGAGCGGGAAAGAGAAGGAGTACGCAATCGTCAATACCACACTATACATTGACAATCTCGGCAGAGATGTCAGCGGACTGAGAGCGCTGATAAAGGCGAGGGAGAATGAGACGAGATTAATAGCGGACAGGGTATGGAAAGACCTCGGAGTACTAAAAGAAGGCACCACATCGCTACATTACGCCGTGCTGAGGGTGCTCAATGGTAGAGATTACATATTTGAGTACAAATACCGCTCACTGGTACAGGCAGGCTTCGTGGCTTGCGTCATCGCCGTTGTTGTATATATCCTGAGAGTGGTGATTATAAAGAAATGATACGAATAACCCAGCTCGTTCACGGTAAAGGCACGGTCAGTGATGCACTGAAGCACAGAAAGAAGCCGCCTCATGAAGTGCCAAGCAGGTTACTTGCTTTCGCGGAGACGCGCAGACCTGTTGTATTCTGGAACATCACGAGCAGGTGTAACCTTGCATGCGAGCATTGCTATCTCAGTGCGGGAACAGGGCTAAATACCAGCCAGGAACTGTCGCTGGACGAGGCGAAAGGATTTATAAGTGACCTCGCACAGATGAGAGTGCCTCTATTGCTGTTTACGGGTGGTGAGCCATTAATGAGGCATGATTTCTGGGAGCTCGCGGAGTATGCAACAGAAAATGAGTTGAAGACCGCACTGAGCACAAACGGGACATTGATAACAAAAGATGTAGCTAAGAGGCTGAAAGATACCGGTATCGAGTATGTCGGTGTATCGCTGGACGGTACGGAAAGGACACACGATGCAATGAGGAATCAGCCGGGTTGCTTCAGGAAGGCTGTGCAGGCTTTGCGTAACTGTATGGAGATTGGACTCAAAGCAGGCATAAGAGTAACCCTTACGCGCGATAATCATGATGAGATAGGATATTTGCTGGCGCTATCGCGTGAATTGAAAGTGCCACGGTTCTGCGTGTACTGGCTCGTGCCCAGTGGCAGGGGCAGGGACATATACAACAAGCAACTGGAACCCCATGAGATGTATCGGATATTTGAAATGCTGTATCAACATGCACGGGCTATGGATCCCGGAGAGATGGAGATACTCACCGTTGATGCGCCACAGGATGGTATCTATCTGCTTGAGAAGCTGAAGGAGGATAGCAGCCCGGATTATGAAAATGCTCTGAAGTTACTCCAGTATACAGGAGACTCATGCAGTGCGGGTGATCGCGTAGCGAATGTTGATCCTTACGGTAATGTCTATCCATGCCAGTTCGCACAGATAGAAGAGCTCAAAATCGGTAACATAAGGGAACGTAAGTTCTCTGAACTGTGGAATGACGCCAGCAATCCGGTATTAAATGCGTTCAGAGAGAAGACGCAGCATCTCAAGGGCAAGTGTGGCTCATGCCCGTACAGGGAGCTATGTGGTGGTGGCTGCCGCATTCGTGCATTCATACAGTATGGAAATATATGGGCTGAGGAACCATTATGTATTTACAATGGGATACAGAGTTGAGTGCATAAGATGTGGAAAACGCTTCTCCACAGATGAGATAATATATACCTGCGATAGATGCAATGGATTGCTGGACATCAAATACGACTATTCAGAGATAGAGCCCGAGCGAATAGTAAAAGCGGAGGGCAGGGGCAGGGGTGTGTGGAAATACATCGCGTTATTGCCTTTTGATGCTGCAAATACCGTGCCTGTAACGATAAACGAAGGTGATACACCCCTTTATAGATGCGATAGACTGAGTGAATT
>JAODGV010000024.1:0-1860 GCA_025464425.1 Methanosarcinales archaeon
CAGCTTATGAATACCACATCCTCAGGCTCTTTACCATTTATCAATATCCTGCCACCGGTTGGTCCATCAGGCGCAGCCAGCCGCTCAAACTCCAGACCTGTTATCACATTTGGATACACACCATACTTGTACTCCGGTACCAGTTCCGGATCTATGGTATCATAGCCTGTTGCCACTATTATCGTACCAACCGTGAATTCTTCAATGCGTTCCTGCCCGGTGAAATCAATTGCTCCTTCAGGGCATGCATTTACACATGGCGGCACTTCCTTGCCATCTTTTATCGTTTCAAGCGTCGCACTACCGCATTTACCGTCCTTCAGTAATGCACAGTTCTCATTATCCACGACATACGCAGGCGGTACCGCAAAGGGGAATGGTATGTAAATCGCACTCCGGGTACTCATACACTCATCATATTCGTCTGGTATATCCCTGACCGGGCAAGCCTCTGCACATTTGTTACAGCCCGTGCACCTGGCTACATCAACATATCGCGCCTTCCTCCGCACCTTGACCGTGTAATTACCTATATACCCATTTATATCCTCGACCTCCGAGTATGCCAGCAGATGTATATTGGGATGCGAACCGATATCAATCATTCGAGGAGTAATCAACGAAGTTGGGCGTTCAAGCGTGGGGAAAGTCCTGCTCAATTGTGCTACATGCCCGCCGATTGACGGCTCCTTCTCCACAAGATACACCTTAAAACCGCCATTTGCTATATCAAGTGCGGCATACATGCCGGCTATGCCACCACCAATCACGAGTGCGGCAGGCGCTACCGGTACTTCCTTCTCTGCTAATGGCTCCAGTAAGCTGCATCGTGCCACAGCGCTCCGTACAAGCTCCTTTGCTTTATCCGTCGCTTTATCTGGGTAGTCAACATGTGGCCACGAACAGTGCTCCCGTATATTCGCCATCTCGTAATAGTAGGGATTCAATCCAGAATCAGCACAGGTCTTCCTGAACGTGGGCTCGTGCATTCGCGGTGAACACGATGCCACTATCACCCTGTTCACTCTACCCTCAGCCAGGTCCTTCCTTATCAAATCCTGACCCGGATCCGAGCACATGAATATATAGTGTCGTGCCAGTGCCACATTCGGTAATGTTGCCGCATACTTCATCACCTCCTCCACGTCCACCGACATCTTTATGTTTATACCACAATGGCAGACATAAACGCCAATCCGTAGCGCTTCTTTCGGTGCATCGTATGCAACGCCCTTCACGAAGCCCTGCATCGGCACTTTTGTGTAGTCGTATTCACTCACCTGCGCCTCTTCTACCTTCTCCTCTTTTGCTTCACCTTCTTCAACCATATTTTACCTCCTATCTTGTTGATATTTGCGCCGCCATCTCACGCAGTGAGTGGCATCCCACGCACATCTCCTCTTCTATCTCCGCAACTGAGGGTCTTATCTTTGCTTTACCACCCGCGAGTAGTGATAACAGAGCAGCAGCTGCCGCTTTGCCCTGGGCTACACTGTCCGGTATATCCTTTGGTCCCTGCGCACAGCCGGTTACAAACACTCCTTCCACCTCGGTATCCACAGGTCTCAGCTTCGGATGCGCTTCTTTCGCGAATCTGTCAACCGTTTGAGATATACCGAGCATCTCAAACAGTTTCTCCGAACCTTCACTCGGTCTCAACCCGACACCAAGAACCACAAGATCCGCTTCAAGCTCGTATGCCTCGCCCAGCATCGTATCTTCCGCACGCACCACTACACGGTCACTGCCCGGTTTCCTGTATATCTCCGCGGCAAGCCCTCTACGATAGTTGATACCCTCTTCCTTCACTCTATCATAGAACTCCTCAAAACCCTTGCCAAATGCCCTCACATCCTGATA
>JAODGV010000024.1:1986-8071 GCA_025464425.1 Methanosarcinales archaeon
GATATGAATACCGCATCCTCTGGCTCTTTACCGTTTACCTGTATCTTACCCATCGTCGGTCCACTGGCTGACGAGAATCGCTCAAACTCAAGCCCGTGTATTACATTCGGGTACACACCATACTTGTATTCCGGAGATACCTGCGGGTCTATGACGTCATAGCCCGTTGCCACTATTATACCGCCAACGTTCAATTCAATTATCTCATCCTTCATGTCGTGCCTGATTGCATTCGCGTCACATGCAAGCACGCAGGGTGGTGCCTCATCCTTCGTCACTTCCTCGCCCCTCTCACGCTTCTTCACCGCCTCTATCGTGCTTTCAAGCGTTGCTTTACCACACTTGCCCTTCTTCACCATCAGACAGTTCTCTCCATCCACTGTGTATATCGCCGGTATTGCGAACGGAAAAGGTCGGTAGATAGCACTCCTCTTCATCAAGCCCAGATCAAATTCGTTCGGGAATCGGTTCTTCAATCTACAGGCGTCGGCACATAACGAGCACCCGGTACATTTATCCTCATCCACATACCGGGCTTTCTTCAAGACCTTCACCTTGAAATTCCCAACCGAGCCTTCCACTCCTACCACTTCAGAATAACTCAGTAAATCTATGTTGGGATGCGCACCCACATCCACCATCCTCGGCGTGAGTATGCATGCGGAACAATCGAGTGTTGGGAACGTCTTATCAAGTTGTGCCATATGTCCACCAATAGAAGGCGTCCTCTCAACCAGATGCACCTTGAAGCCCGCCTCCGCTATATCCAGTGCGGCATACATGCCCGCTATACCACCGCCGATCACCAGTGCTTCCGGTACCACCTTCACCTCCTTCTCCTCTACCTCGCCAAGGAATTTCTGTTCCACTCTGTCCTTTATCGTCATCATCACCTGCCGGGTTGGATCTTCAACCTCCTCTCCTTTAACCTCAGCTTCCGTCGCCATTTATATTCTTCACCCCTTCGGTTTCTTAATAGGTCGGATGGCTTTATATAAATTTTTTGTTTTTTCGCTTTGCTCACTATCCCTTTTCCAGCGCATATGTTAGGTGCGCATTCCTTCATCACTCCTTATTTTTAAAATCTGGATACATAACTGTGAAGTGATGAGCAAAGGTTATGGCAAAGCCAGTGGTGCCGGTACGGTAATAAATGCAATAGCCACCTGCAAAGGTTCTGCCTTTGGCATCCCTATATGGACGTATGCGGAAGTGGAACTCGGAGCGGATTTCAGGGGTATAGAAGCGCATATAGAGTTAGAAGAAGAGGATAATACCGATACGCGGTTGATAAAGCGATGTATGGAACTGGTATTGAAGAGATTCGATCTGCCGCTACGTGGTTATGTCCGTACGAGGAGTGAGATACCGGTTGGAAGTGGATTGAAGAGCAGCAGTGCAGCCGCGAATGCCACCGTTGTTGCCACGCTCGATGCGATAGGCGTGAAGATGGACGTCCTTGATGCGATAAGAATAGGGGTGGAAGCCGCACTGGATACCGGAGTCTCGATAACCGGTGCTTTTGATGACGCCTGCGCATCCATGCTCGGTGGTGTTGTGATAACAGACAACCGGGAGAATGAACTGCTAAAGCGAGTGGAGAAGCACTCAGATGTGCTCGTATTCATACCGGAAGCGAAGGCATTTACCGCTGATACCGACGTGAACCGTGCACGGCTGATCGCACCATGGGTGAATATAGCCTTTGAACTGGCGCTGGCAGAGCGATTTGAAGAAGCAATGACCTTAAACGGTTTCCTGTATTGCGCAGCACTGGAGTTCAGTCCGGAGCCGATGCTGAAAGCTCTGGAATGCAATGCACGGGGCGCTACACTATCAGGCACCGGTCCATCGTTCGTTGCACTCATAGATAGAGAATGACATACCCGTGCTGTATGAAGCGTGGAGTGATATGGGCGGCAGAGTTTTGAGGACGAGGATAAACAACGAGGCAAGCTTTAAATACCATCACGAATCAACATAAATGTATGAAGATATTACACGATGATGATGTGGATGACAGCATATTGAGAGACAGGACCGTAGCGGTCATAGGCTATGGAGCACAGGGAGAAGCACAGGCGAAGTGCCTGCGTGATTCTTCCATTGATGTGATCATAGGTCTGCGAAGTTCCGGTACGAGCAGAGCGCGTGCTGAGCGAGACGGGTTTGAGGTACTACCGATAGGAGAAGCCGCACGTAGAGGTGACATCGTTCATGTACTCATCCCGGACGAGGTGCAGGCAGAAGTTTACGATGCCGAGATAAAGGAGCATATGCATGAAGGTAAGACGCTCAGCTTCTCCCATGGATTCAATATCTGCTTTAGAAGAATCGTGCCACCACCTGATGTGGATGTCATCATGGTAGCGCCGAAAGCACCGGGCACGGAGGAACGAAAAGCGTATCTGGAAGGATTTGGCGTGCCCGGGCTGGTAGCTGTCAGGCAGAACCCTTCTGGCAGAGCACGCGAGACGGCGCTCGCAATGGCTAAAGCTCTACACTGGACGAGAGCGGGCATTCTCGAATGCACCTTCGAGCAGGAGACCTATGAAGACCTCTTTGGTGAGCAGTGTGTGCTGTGCGGCGGTCTTGTGGAACTGATGAAGAACGGGTTTGAAGTGCTTGTGGAAGCCGGTTACCCGCCTGAGATGGCATATTTCGAGTGCGTGCATGAGATGAAACTGATCGTTGATCTCATATGGCAGGGCGGGATAAAACGCATGGCTGAGGTGATATCCAATACCGCGGAGTATGGTATGTGGTCGGTCGGGCATAAGATAATCGGTTCGGACGTGAAAGAGCGGATGAAGGAAGCGTTGAAGCGGATAGAGAACGGTGAATTCGCATCAGAGTGGGTTGAAGAATACAGAAAGGGCGCACCATTCCTCAAGATGAGCAGAGATAAGATAAGCAAACACCAGATTGAGACCGTGGGTGCGGAGATAAGGCGGCTATTCGAGCGCGCTGAGTGAGTTCGCAATCAGATTCGCCACACTCACACGGCTGAACGCCGATTCCACCGTATCTGTGCTGACCACCTCTTTAATGCCCGCATGGTACATACGAATAATAGCGTTCTGTACGAATAGCCCGTGCACACAGAATGCATATATATCGTGAGCGCCTTGCTCCTTCAGTATCCTGCTCGCTTCTGCTATGGTGCCGCCGGTGGATATGATATCATCAACGATAAAGATGTTTTTACCACTGACATCCAGCTCCTCGGTCTTCATCTCCACAACATCGCCTGTCAGCCGCTTCTTATGCAGCACATCATAATCAAAACCATGAGGCACTGCAACTGCTCTTGCTAAGTCCTCGGCACCACCATCCGGGGCTATAATCACCACCGGGTCTATATCCCGCCTCCTTATATAATCACCGATGATAGAGGAAGCATCAAGCTCCCTTGTTTCAACCGTGAAATAGCGCAATTCCGCAGGATTATGCACATTAACGACAAATATAGAATCCAGTGCCGTATTTGCACATATACTCTTCGCTATCGCCCTTATTGATACTGCTTCACCATGCTTGAACTTCTTATCCTGTCTCGCATATCCGAGATAGGGTATAACAGCCGATATGCGAGATACTTCCTCAGCAGCAGCGTCTATCAGTTGCAATAGTGCTATCAGGTCAGAATCCGCCATTAAGCTCTGTACTATCACGGCATGTTCGCCTTCTACATCGTCCAATATCCTTGTGTATAATTCACCATCAGGGAAACGCCTGAACTCGCACAGAGCAACTTCACAACCCAGCTCCGCAGCTACTCGCGCAGCCAGTAACTGGGACGCTTTACCCGGTATTATCGTCAGTTCCGAGTCATTCATTCACCCGAAGTGGCGTATATCTCATAGGGCATTATCTTCTTGTTCACCTTCTTCTTGCCCTTTAATTTACTCACAAGATTGGCTGCTTTTTGCTTCTTCTCACGCATCTTCAGCCGCTCCATTATGGCTGCCATCTCCCTGTCCTTGCTCGTATCACTGTACTCTCCCTCTTCGGCTTTTACGTACTCCTCTTCCTCCTCTACCGTCTCATTCTCCTCATCTGCTTCCTCTTCCATGCCTTCAAGGACGACTACATCCATATTATTGACCTCCTCATACTTCAAAAAAGAACTTTTCATGTATATAAAACATGCCGGTCAGGATGCCCGAAGGCGGATAGCCCTCTTCACATCATCCCAGTTCACATCGGTTGATACGCATCCGCTTCTCGTTAACACTATCCCGATCATTGGTATTCCCCTGGACGTTACGTATCGCATCACCTCATACAGGTCATGCTGGCATGCAACGCCCAATGCCGCACGTGGCTTTCTCTCACTTATGGCACGTTTCACGAATTCACCACCGGGTGCAATACATATAGCCACACCAAGCTCATCACATAGCTCCTTCAGCTCTGCAATACCGCAGTTACCACACGCCCTGCATAATATACCGTCCTTAGGTGAGGTCTTCGCCGGGCATTCGAGACTGCGGAGGCATTGTGGCAGGAAGAGGATCCTGTTATTCACCGGCGTACGCTCATATGCACTCCGGTATATCGAATTCATCAGTGCAATGCCTATCTCATCAACGATTATGTGGTTTATGTGTAGATAGCTTAGCAGGAGCTTCGCAGGATGGTAAAAGAGGTTGAGCACACCGAGCGAGAATCTGGGGAACAGATCTCTTTTGTATATCATCAACCCGGCTGCGAGTATGAGCACCACCGCGAGTACTATCACCGAAGTAATAAAAATGGTTCCTATCCATATGTACACCATGGTCAGATCTGCACCTATCATTTGCTACACGCCGCCGCCACCATCCTGCATCTCGCTATTATCTCCTGCGTGTCCATAGTGGTATTCACACAGCCTGTGGTCTTTAATGGCACACCCTGTGCAGGTATACCCGCGAGTCTGACGTTTAACATCCCCTCATACAGGTTAGGATAACATGCAACGCCAACCACTGCTTTTATCTGACCACGGTTGTATAAAAGAATCCGTTTCGAGAATGTACCGCCCGGAGTGATGTAAAGCCTGATGCCAAGCTCTTTACAGATAGCACTCAGTTTCGCAATCTCGCACTTACCACATTCCATGCATTTAATACCCACAAGCGAACTGAGCTTAGCCGGGCAGTCTATGCTGCGAACGCACTGTGGTATCAGCAATGCACGCTCTTCCAGCTTCGTGCTGACGAAATCCGGATAATTCACAGCATTGCCTATCTCCACAGATACACGATCCACAAGGGTAGGGTCCACCCTGAAGAACGAAAGTAACCTGCGCAAAGGCTCATGCATCATGGTTATCATAAAAAGCGCGATCTTCGGCAGTATCACTCGCTTCGTGAAGAAAATAAACAAGAAGAGGAGTAAAGCAACCAGAATGAGTATTATAAATATTATCACACCTATTACTATTATCCGTCCCAGTAGCTCGAGCACAGGGTACGGTATTGGATAGATATCCATTAATTGTAATATCGTTCTATTATATGATAAGAAGTCATTCCAAACGCCTCAGGATCATCTCAAGTGCCTAAGACGGGAGAGAAAGCCGCGTGAACACAGGTATACCAAGGTTTTCAGCGTCCTCCATCGCCATTCTTTCGACGAAAGGCGATACTATGGCAAGAGAAGGCTTCACTCCTTTTACACGCTCATATAGCTTACCCTTGCGCGAGAGCGCAGCGACATCGCCCCTGCTTATACTCGATTTCAACTCCACGAGCACATGCTCCGCCCCTCCTCTGTCTCTGATTACCAGATCAACCTCAACGGAGGCTGGATGTCCGAAGACAAAGCCTTCTTCGTCTTCATAAACCCACTTGCGTACCTTACCGCCGAAGTATTTCTCCACTATGCCCTTCATCCCTTCTCTGAAAGCTTCCTCTGCAAATATCCCCCAGCGTGCTCCCAGCGCATCCAGTCTGAGCCGAAAAGCGCGCATCCCTTCGTTGAAATCCATTCTAAGTGCTTTTATCTCTGTGCTGAGTGCTTCTATCCTTCTACCATGCTCCTCGATTATTCCACTGTGCTTCGCAAGTATCCCGTCATGCCTGTCCAGCCGTTCCAG
>JAODGV010000002.1 GCA_025464425.1 Methanosarcinales archaeon
TTATATTGCGAAATGCATATCATTTTGAATGGACAGATAGAATGCGATGAAACAGAAGTTACTGGAGGACAGGCTGTCAAAGCTCAAAATAGACGATATATTGATTGTTGCATCGTTATGGGGTATTAATGACGCGTATGCACTGAAATCGCGTGCGAAGCAGAGTAAGAAGGAACTCGTCCGCTTCGTCGTCGCCAATATGGTTGTCAAATCGAATATAAGACGCGTTTTAGCATCACTGTCCGAGCGTGAGAAGTATATACTCGGTATTTTCGCATCCAATAACTGGACTCTTGAGGCACAGGACTTCTACACGCTGGAAATAGACGAATCAGAACTTGGTACATACCCCTACAATGTATTCTCCTATGACCACACATACTATCAACGCAGGTCAGAAGTGAGACCAAAAGGGCTGCTCGGACTGCTTCTGCTCATAAGGAAGCGCAAATATGGCTCTTCCGGTCCCATAATCTATATCGTTCCGAAAGAGTTCAGAAAGGCGATAAAGTACGAGTTCGGATTGCGGTATACCACGATTCAGGAAATAGAAGATGCGAAAGTGACGGACAGGCGATACGAAGGCGATGCGATACTCGACGATCTGTTTATACTGTTATCCTTCGCGGCATCCGGGATTCGGCTGACACCCGTCCGGTCTGAGCTGCCGAAGCGAACTGCGGACAAAATAACGAATATGCTCAGGGTAAAGACCAGGGATAGACTCGATCAGATACTGGATATTGCTCACTCCCTGAACCTGCTAAAAGAAGAGAGGAGAGATGGCAGGAACGTGATGATAGCGACCTCTCGCGTGGNNGAGCATATTTGATGCGGCATTCCACCATGCAGATCGCTTAGTGCAGATGATCCTGCAGGAATTGAAATCACTGAAGTCTGATGCGTGGTATGACCGTGCTCAGTTCTACCGGCTGATAAGGAACAGGCTCTTCGTGCAGCATTCCAGAGACTGGTTCATTATCAACTATACTGCGGTAGTACCCGGTGTATTGTCGCAATTAATGCTTCTCGGTATGCTGGAGGAAGGCAGGTTCTACGATGATGATGGTAACACACACGATGTATTCCGGCTAAAACCGCCTTTCTACGGCATCCGTACGGATGAAGAACCGCTGGAAGCCGAGAGAGGGCTGATCGTACAGCCGAGTTTTGAGGTTATCGCACTACCTGAGACATCCGAGGAAGTGCTCTTCATGCTGAGCCGGTTCGCGGAGTTGAAGTCCCAGGATAAGGTGCGAATCTACATGCTCACGAAACAGGCGTTGCTGAATGCGATAGACAACGGGCTCGAACTCATGAGAATAATAGAATTCCTCGAAAATGAAGCGAAGACAGGGATACCGCAGAATGTACGCTACACTCTGGAGGACTGG
Source organism: Methanosarcinales archaeon (assembly GCA_025464425.1). Lineage (GTDB taxonomy): Archaea > Halobacteriota > Syntropharchaeia > Alkanophagales > Methanospirareceae > G60ANME1. The sequence goes on from JAODGV010000002.1 coordinate 1,395, forward strand.
GCTAAGCAGTATGGCAGGGTGGAATTACGAACCGGCGTATTGGTGGAAGCCGAGCCGGAACTGCTGGCGGTTATCAAGGCAAAGAAAGGAGAAGAGATCGAACGAGAGATTTCAGAGACTGCAATGATGGTAAAACGAGGTGTGATTGCGGATCTGATAAAAGAAGAGAATTGCATCTACTTAGAGGCGAAGGATGCGATAGCGGCTGCTGAGCTTGAACGAGTGATAGGTGATTATGTGATAAAGAAGCCCTCTGAGTGTATATTCGTGATAAGCAATGAGGATGTGGATAAATGTATAGAGGCGATGAAGAAGAAGGGTATATTCCCACGCGATTCGCGGCTCGAATTGAGAAAAGCGGTATCAACCGTGGATAGTACGCGTATGCGGGATTTGATAGAAGAAGCGATAAAGGATGAGAAGAAGATAAAGGTAATATACATGTCAGGAGGGTATCGTGAGACAGAGCGTGTGATCGCGCCATATAATGTGAATGACCGCTATGTGGAGGGTTACTGCTATTTGCGGAACGAGCGCCGGATATTCAGGCTGGACCGGATAAAATGGTTAGAGGTGCTGGATGAGGGCGATTTTGCAGTGGTTTGAAGTGAGAAACAGTTAATTTTATATATGGCTTCTGGTCTTCTTTCTAATTGAGAAGGTGAAAAGCGATGAAGAAAATAAGAACTAAATCACTCTGTCCGCAATGTCTCGCGGTTATAGATGCGGAAGTGTATGAAGTGGACGGTAAGATACTGATAAAGAAGAGGTGTGCCGAGCATGGTGAATTTGTGGATACATACTGGTCGGATGCTCTACTCTATCATAAATTCGAGAGATGGAAGTATACGGGCAATGCCGGCATAAGGATAACGAATACTGAGAATGGCTGCCCCTATGACTGTGGACTCTGCCCCGTGCATAAGAGTTCAACGATGCTTGCAATAATAGACCTTACGAACAGGTGCAACCAGCGATGTCCAACGTGTTTTGCAAATGCTGCGGCGGCTGGTTACCTGTATGAGCCGACGATGGAGCAGTTACGGGCGATGATGAAACTGCTCAGGAGCGAGGTGCCACCATGCCCTGCAGTACAATTTGCGGGTGGTGAGCCGACGATAAGAGAAGGTTTCGTTGATATAGTGAAGATGGCACGTGGTATGGGGTTCGCTCATGTTCAGGTCGCCACGAATGGTATAATGCTGGCGAAGAGCGAGCAGTTCTGCCGTGAACTAAAAGAAGCGGGGTTGCATACCGTGTATTTACAGTTTGATGGCATCACCGATGAGCCATACGAGGTACTGAGGGGCAGACCGGCATTGAACACGAAATTGAAGGCGATAGAGAACTGTCGCAGTGCAGGTTTAAAGAGTGTTGTGCTTGTACCAACGCTTGTGAAGGGCGTGAATGACCATCAGGTCGGTGACATAGTACGATTCGCGGCTGAGAACCTGGATATAGTGCGGGGTGTGAATGCCCAGCCAGTATCATTTGAGGGCAGGGTGGATGATAGCGAGCGAAGCAGCGGGCGGATAACCATACCTGATTTCATAAATGCGCTGGAGGAGCAGACGAACGGTGAGATACCGCGTGACAGTTTCTATCCGGTGCCATTCGTGGTTGCCATCTCGCATTTCGTGGAAGCATGGAAAGGCATGCCTCAACTGGAATTATCGGTTCATCCGCACTGCGGCGCTGCAACGTATGTATATGTGGATGACAGCGGTAAATTCGTGCCGATAACGGAGTTTGTGGATGTGGAGGGGCTGATGGAATTCATAGAAGAGCTGGCGGAAGAGATGCACGGCTCACGAATAGGTAAATTAAAGGCAATGGCACGGATACTGACCAGGGGTAAGAAGTTTATAGACTATGATAAGGCGCCCTCAGAATTCGATAAGTTCACGCTGACCGATATACTGGATAAAGGTAACCGCGATTCACTGGCGGAATTCCATCGCAAGGCGCTGTTCATCGGTGCAATGCATTTCATGGATCCATACAATTTCGACCTGCAGCGGGTGCAGAGGTGCGGAATCCATTATGCAACGCCGGATGGCAGGATAATCCCGTTCTGTGCATATAACGCCATACATCGTCCTTCGGTTGAGCAGGCATTTGCAAAGCCTATATAAAAAGAAAAAGGTAAATATCATGAAAAATAAACCCAATGCAGGTAAGGAAAGCCCGAACAACAACGTGGATGGGGTTTTGTATGGGTGTCTCATCTGTGGTATGGGCGTCTCATATGCCTGCCACATTTCAGGCACGTGGTCGTGATGTATTCGCCTCTGAGCCGGATGCGCATGTTCCGACCAGGAATCATGAACGATTTGCAGCTCTTGCACATTCGCATCTTCAGGTGCCGGGGTATCCGCACACGGTAGCGCATACCAATCTTGCGGGCGAGCTGAACATACCTGTCGCTTCGGTCATCTCTGCCGCGAGCCGCTTCATGCTGCGCAAGCTCAAATAAACGCTCTATTCGTCGCAGTGCGATCTCTGTGAAACTCTTACGTTTTGCCATCTCTTTTTCAGGTTTGCCTGTATCTGTTTCGGTGAACAGGAACGGGCATGCAAGCCATGCTGTGATTAAAGGGGCTTGTCCTTTAAAATCTCCTGCAAACACAAAAAGGTATTGGGCAGAATTTCCTGCCAGAGCCACTCTGCGTGCACAAAAAAGCCATGCATCACCTCACTCTCGAGCTTACCCGAGGTTGTTACCACGGTGGAGTATCCCTTCCCTTCCCTTTCCCTTCGGTCAACCACGATTTCCCGCTTTTCGTCATCTATGAACCATATTTCGTCTATTCCCGCCTCGTGATACACCTGCCGCTTCTCTCGCAGGTCATAATCTCTCGTCCACGGAGAGACGATTTCCACGACCATATCCGCCGCTCCTTCCAGTTCCTTATCTTTAAGCAGTTGCAATCCCTCTTTCCTCACAAATAAAATATCCGGCTCGAACTTGCGGCAGTGAGCGAGGTGCATTGTCACACGAGAACCGAGAACTTTGCCCATCCGTTTATGTTCAGCGTACATGCGCATTAACGGAAATAAAAACCCAAAAATATCCTCATGTCGAATAGAAGCAGGGGAATGTATGATAAGCGTGCCATCAAAGAGGTCCGCTTTTGTGTCCTCATCGGTAAGCTGGTCGTATTCCTCTTCGGTGACGTCAAACTTGCGAATGAGATACGGCGGTTCAATTACTCTGGATTTATAAATTAACTCTGTCGGATTTCTATCCTTTTCGCTCATTACTATCTGTTCATTTCTCGTTTCTTTCGTTCGCACTTCCCTTTCACCTCCAGTTACCATCCACTTTAATCCATGATTTAAGTTTGTTATTATTAACTATACTTACTCACACCCCATACCTTCATCGCAACCATCAAATATGTTTGCTTTTTAATGATATGATATGATAAGAGCGGACGATGCATGGCTGAGCAGAGCATTTGAGGCATCGGCAGAAGAATTCATGGATTTGATAGAAGCATCAGCGAGCATATTGAAGCGCGAACAGGTGTTGAGGGAAGGAAGTGGTGTGGTAAAAATAGCGCCACGAGGTTGCGTATCGGTCGTTGGCGATTTGCACGGCGATGTGGAGAGCCTCATTCATATACTGTGTGATTCCGGAGTGGTAAGTTCCGATCGAGTGATATTTCTCGGTGATTACGGCGATCGAGGTACGGGAAGTGCCGAAGTTTACTATCTGATACTGAAGTTGAAGTTGACATATGGTGACAGGGTGGTGATGCTGCGTGGCAATCATGAATGTACGACCATGCCGGTCATGCCGCACGACCTGCCGATGCTGTTCGAGCGCAGATTCGGGCATGACGGTGGCGTAGAAGTATATAACGGCATAAGAGCATTGTGGAGGTGGTTGCCGCATTGCGCGCTTGTGGAGGGTAAATACCTGATGCTGCATGGTGGCATACCGGTGGGCGTGAAATCCGTTCGTGAATTTGAATATCCTTCGGAAGCTATATTGGAGCAGATACTGTGGAGCGATCCGGTGGAGGGAAGAGGCTATTACAGTTCTATGCGCGGTGCCGGTATGATGTTCGGCGAGGATGTAACCGAGCATGCGTTACGGATTACCGGCGTGAGAACGGTGATAAGGAGTCATGAGCCATGTGAAGGCGTTCGAGTAACTCAAAACGGTAAAATACTGACGGTATTCTCACGTAAAGGCGCGCCTTATTACAATACACGGGCGGCATATCTGGCAATAGATGTATCGCGCGAGGCGATGGATGCAGTTGAGCTGGTGCGTACCGCAGCGCGGATATGGTGATGTTGATTTTTATCTATACTTCGCTTAACCTATTTATCACCAGAAATCAAATAAAAGAGGCAGGTATGAGAAAGAGGAGGAAGACGAATCCCCGGGTGATACGCCTGATAGATGAACTGAAGAGGGTTGCACGTGAGACCGATGCCGCGATATGGCGCGACATTGCCAGGCGATTGGAGAAGCCGCGGAGGAACTATGCGGAGGTGAATCTGAGTAAGATAAACAGATACTCAGAGGCGAACGATACGATAGTGGTTCCGGGCAAGGTGCTGAGTGCGGGCACGCTCACCAAACCGGTTACGATCGCGGCACTGGGCTTCAGTAAGAAGGCGTATGATAAGATCGGTGCGGTCGGTAAGGGTATAAGTATTGAGGACCTGATGCGAGCAAACCCGAGAGGGGCGGGTGTAAAGATAATAGTGTGAGACGATGAGTGGCGCGATAGAGGTAATAGATGGCGACGGGCATATCCTTGGGCGGCTGGCGAGTGAGGTAGCGAAGCAGCTGCTACACGATCAGGATAAGCAGATAGTGATAGTGAATGCGGAACGCGTGGTGGTAAGCGGCACGAAGGAGAACCTGATAGAGGAGTACATGCGGCGAAAGACACGGGGCTCGAAGGAGAAGGGACCGTATTTCCCGAAGATGCCGGATAGAGTGCTGAGACGTACGATACGCGG
>JAODGV010000142.1 GCA_025464425.1 Methanosarcinales archaeon
CTGGCGCATATAATAAGGCTTGTTTCCCATCAAGATGGCTATGACACTTCAGGACAGGCATTAAATGGAGTGAGAAAATCAAGACGTTCAAGGGTGTCACACGCGGAATTCCTGAGCCAGTTTGAACGGATCGTAAGCGATGACAGAAGCGGCATAAAGCTCCATTGCACCTATATCCGAGGTTCTATCATCAAGATCTCCTCTATCAACCAGCCGTGCCACGTGGTACGACCCTGACTGGAATATAGCAAGATTGTAAGACATCACACCCATATCACGATAGAAACGCAGCAATTTATAAATAGTATGAGCCATCCCGTCACTTCTGTGCGCGGTACTGACAACAACGATCTCCTTCTCCTTCACCGGCGTGATATAAAATAGTATCCTGTCATCATTGCTCGTCCTCATGAGACCCAGACTCCCATGCACCTTACACAGGTCTGAGAGATAATCAGAACCATACCGGTCACTATATGCCGATACTACACGATCAAAAACATCTAATTTACCATATCTCGTCTTTGATGCCGTTAATTGCATATGACCATGTATGATAGAAGCGCCACTGCGCCAGAGACAATTCCAGAGGAAGAACTTGTACATGTCGCCGCCGTTATCTTTACACACTGATTCGAACCACCGCTCACCGGTTCGCAGGTAATCCGCAATCCTGTCTTCGGTTATAACCTGCGGATTGTGCTCATTGAAGATCACCAGACCGTGATAGGAATCGTACTTCGTGAGGTTGCTTGCTGTAACGCAGTATCTACCTTTAATTCGTCCGAAACTATCCATAGGCGTCTGCTCAGCCGGATTACAGAACCTGCACGGCTCTACCTCCTGGACTACTTTCTGCATGCCCTCTTTTGGTCTCACGGCACGTAACTCGTTGAAGAGACTGTGCTCACCGGTGAATCTGTTCTTGACAGATACTATCCGCTGACGCTCCACTCGCTCAACCGAATTGAACCGCGTTCTAACCCAGTCTTTCATCTCTGCCGGTAGTTTCAACTCGCCGGTGAATATCTTTATCTCGTAGAAACGCATAAGTAACTCGTATTCTTTATCTGATAACGTGGCTGCAACATCCTCGAGCTCTGTTATTCGCATTTAATCTTAATTATAAGCTCTGTTCTATATATCATAATATGAAAGTGGGCATTTGCGGTTTCCCGAAGTCAAAGAGCGTTATATTCGCGAATCTTGAGCTGGTAGAGGTTCAGGCTACATTTTACAAGCCCGTGCGCATATCAACCGCGGAACGATGGCGCAGTGCTGCACCGCCCGAATTCGAATTCACAATGAAGGCATGGCAGTTGATCACACACGAGCCAAGAAGCCCGACGTATCGTAAAGCGAAGCTGGAACTGAGCGGCGACAGGTACGGGCTATTCAGACCAACGGAAGAGGTTTTTGACGCATGGGCTGCGACGGACGAGATACGCAAAGCATTGAATGCCCGTATAGTGGTATTCCAGTGTCCAGCGAGCTTCAAAGAGACCGGGACGAACATAAAGAACATGCACGATTTCTTCCGCTCGATAGACCGCAAGGGAATAACAATGGTATGGGAACCGCGAGGGGACTGGACTCGGGAGACGATAACGAGGCTATGTGAAGAACTTGAGCTGATACATTGTGTGGATCCATTCGCCGCGCAGCCTGAGAGCGGTACCGATTTCGGTTACTTCAGGTTACACGGCTCGCCACCGGGTAGAAGGATGTACAGTTACACGTACACGGACACCGACCTGCAGTTCCTGTACGAGCGCTGTAAAGACTTCTCTCAGGTATATGTGCTATTCAATAACATCACAATGTTCGATGATGCATTGCGATTCAAAAGGATGCGGAGTTAGGTGCGGAAGGTGCTGCGGTACTGTACTCAATCTTTGTGCTCATTTTAGAAGTAGCGAGCCAAAACTCATCAACACACCTGAAAACAGCGGTATCGTAAGATTATCATCTATCGCCACTTCCTGAACTTTAAAGGGCATGCCATCCGCTATTGTGGCGCCGAGCGCGCCAAAAACTGCCACCGGTAATGAGCGGATGACCAAACAACCGATTATCAGGGATGTGATAAACATTACCAGCATAACAGCGGGTGGCTTCATCTTCTCCCCCTGCATCTCAGGGTTATTAATCCTCAGCACCACCCCCGCAAGAGCAGAAACAGCATCTCCTATCGCCAGCATGAAGATCGCTGTTATGGCAATGCTCTTCTCGAAGATTAAAACGCTTATAAACGCGCCGATAACAAAAAATACATATGCACCGATCTTCTTCTGCTCATTATTCCTGAGAAACGGCAATGAGATGACTCCACGAAATCGTAACCATTCAATGACAAAAATAATAAAAAGTGAAAGTAGAAATCCGATAATGATCAGATCCTTTTGTAATAAGAGATAAAGTATCGGAATCGCAATGCCGCAAATATGCACCGATTTCCTCTTCGCTTCCTCCCTTAAAGCACTCAATTTGGGCATTTTTTAATAAGTCATTTCCTCCTCTTTATCAAGGATGATCATCTACATTAATATGTGCTGATTTGGTTTGGAAGGTTGATAGCCCACGCTATTTCTGGTAGATAAATGCCTGAATCGGACTGGATCAGGAT
>JAODGV010000025.1 GCA_025464425.1 Methanosarcinales archaeon
CCTGGCTTCATCTACCACACCGCTACTCGGTATCCCCAGTAGTGACTCTATGGCGTAGGAGCCACTATAACTTGACATATCAAACCTCACCATGTTCTTTTCGCTTCCCGTGAGGAAGGAGCTAAGAGCCTTTCCAAGTTCGGTCTTCCCCACACCGGTAGGTCCTGCAAAAAGGAACACACCATCGGGTCTCTGTGGATTAAGATTGACCTTTGTTCTTGTCACAAAAAGTCGTCCGGCAACTTTCTTTATGACCTCTTCCTGCCCCAGCACCCTGTGATTCAAAGCCTCTTCAAGTCCAAGGAGCATATTCCCCTCACCGCTCAATATTTCAGTGGGCACTCCTGTCCTCTTTGAAATTGCGTCCAGAATGTCTTCACGACTGACCTCTTCTCTATTCTCATATCTACAGTTTATCGCCGCATCTTCAAGCAACTGTATCGATTTGCTCGGCTGATAGAGATTATGTATATACTTTTCACCAGTGTTAACCACGAACTTCAGAATATCCTGATCAATCCGTACTTTGTAGTGCTCTTCGAATTCTGGCTTCATCTCCTTTAAAATCTCGACCGTCAATTCGAGTGAGGGTTCACGAATATATACCGGGATCAATCTCCGGACGAGAGCTTCATCCCTCTCTATATACCTCCGATACTCTTTCAACGTCGTTGCTCCTATGAGGTGGAGGCTGCCATCGGCGAGTGATTGCATGATTCGCGGTCTGCTCACCGAGAAATCCACTATCGTATGAATCTCATCCATGAATAAGATTACAGGCTTTTCCTTGCATTCCTTAAGGACATTTGTAAGGTTCTTCATGTGCTCTGAGAAGTCAGAATCGAGATGTTTCACAGCCCCCCACATCCTCATAAAGCTGGTCTCGACCACTTTCCAGCCGAGTAGCCATGGTGGCACTCTGTTCTCTACAATCCTCTGCGCAAGCATGTGACAGATAGCGGTCTTCCCTACGCCTGGCTCGCCTAAGATAAGCGGGTTAGCCGCTTCTCTCCTGCCAAAGATCTTTATAATCTCTTCCAGTTCTCTCTCACGGTGGTAAACCCGTTTCAGTTTCCCCTTAGCAGCCAGATAAGTTAAATCCGTCCCTATTTTCGCTAATATTGAATCTTCAGGTAGCTTTTCCCTTGGGAACTCCATCCTCTCCTCTATCGAACTGTCCAGTTCATACGATTCCTTTAATATCCGGTAATCCATCGGGATACACCACCTAAGGGAAGGTCAACGTGTTATGCTGACACGGGATGCAATGAGGACCCAATCTTATTCCATATGATTTACGTATCTGATGGTATATTTAAGTATGTATCTGATGGTATATTTAACTCTGCCTCTATAAAAAGATAGAGGCGGAAGAAGATAAAATATCTACCACATGCTGGAGAAGGAAGGGTTATTAAATGTTAAATAAAATGAGAGAATAAGAATAGTATTGAGGATGGACTTAACATAGGTGTGCGTAAGATAAATAATGGTAAAAATGACACTGGTGGTCGTGACCGGGATGCCCGGTTCCGGGTCTTCTACGGTAATAAAGGAGGCTTTACGCCTGAAGGCTGAGCGTGGTTACAGTGTGCGGAACTACGGTGATATAATGTATGAGGCAGCGCTTGAGGAGGGTATTGTCCGTACGCGGGATGAATTGCGGAGACTACCGGTGACTAAACAGCGGGAGATACAGATGCATGCGTGTGATAAAATAGCAGAATGGCGAAGAAAGATCGGCAACATCATCATTGATACCCATTGCACGATAAAGACGCCGGAAGGTTATCTCCCCGGACTGCCCGAAGAAGTGTTAAGGAAACTGAAACCCGACCTGCTTGTGCTTGTAGAGGCGAACCCGGAGGAGATACTGGAACGGAGACGAAAGGACAGGACACGAGACCGAGATGTTGAGGCGTTGAGTGAGATAGAAGAGCACCAGTTCATGAACCGTGCGATGTCAACTATTTATTCATGCCTGACCGGCGCGGCGGTTAAGATAATAAAGAACCATAACGGCAGATTAAAGGCAGCAGCAGAGGAGTTCGCAAGTTTGCTCTGAGTCTGGATTCAAAATGTCCTCAATTCCCCACGGACTGCACGCTCCGTTATCTCCTGTATGTTCGATAGCCACTCGTCCATTATTCGTACGGCTTTGTGCTCGATTGTTGCCGTCATTTCTGTACTTTCTGGTATTATCTCCGCTATTGCTACTCTCGGATCGTCTATTCTCCTGCCTATCTCGGACAGGAGCTTGATATAAACCTCCTGTACACCGTCCACAGTAGCTACTATCTCATTTGCAATCTCAATAGCGAGCAGGTTGTAGACTTTACCGGTATGGTTAACCGGGTTTTTACCCGCGGCACCTTCCATGCTCATCGGTCTGCCCGGTGTGATGAGCCCGTTACATCGGTTACCGCGACCGGCAGCGCCGTCATCCCCCATCTCCGCTGACGTCCCGGTCACCGTGATATAGACAGTCTCAGCAGTATCGGCTCGGTTCACGTGCGTTGTTACTGTTCTTTCGGTATATTTTAAGGCAACATCGGTAACAAACTGCTTCAAACCCTCCTTTATCGCATCATAGTGGTCATGATCATCCACGTATCTGGAGATGAGCGCATCACCCACTGTCAGTGTTATACTGTCCTTTTCTCGAAGTGCCATCACTTTCATATCCTCTCCTATCGCATTCTCTCTATGCCGATAATCTGACATCACCATGCCCTCCACACTGGATGCTATCGTCTCCACCTCGGATAATGGCGCATGCGCTACGCCAAATGAAGTATCATTTGCTACCGGTATCTCCCGGTCTTTACCTTTAAAGACCATCAGCAGATCCGAAGAGCCTTTGCCCAATCGGCTCTCTATCACAACATGCCGATCCACATCGAGATTCCGCACGGTCCTCTTAAGATACTCACGCGCCGCATGCAGCGCAATCACATCCACCGGTATCTCCTCACCCTCAAATTCGCGTGTCGCTCGACCACCGAGGAGGATATATATCGGTGAGATGACCTCACCGCCACCGTACTCAGGATCTGACATGCCTGCTACGAGCTGAACCTTATCGGTGTTGTGATGCAGGATCATGCCGAATTTGTCTGTATATTCCTTACATAGCGCTACACTGACCGCATCGGCAATGCCATCGCACAAACTGTCCGGATGCCCCAGCCCTTTCCGCTCCACCATCTCCACTTCCTGATGCTCCACCGGCAACCGGTGCATGAATTCAACTCTTATATTCCGCTTCAATTCCATCTTGTTCATATCCCCTATCGCCATTACTCTTTAAATAAGATTCCGGTATTCTTTATGATGCTCATGAAATGTAATGTAATGAAATAAAAAAACCGAAAAATATAAAAGTGATGTATACAAAGAGTGGTATGTGGCGATGAAGGAGGATGAACTGATAAAGGATATCCATGTACTTATGCACCCGTTAAGGTTCAGAATAGTGCAGTTACTGGCAGGTGGGCAGATGCACATAAACGAGATAAGCAATGCGCTTGGCGAGGAGAGGCGGCTTATATCCTATCATTTACTCACCCTGGAGGAGCACGGGTTTCTGGATAGCCGATATGAGATCTCCAGGCTACCCCGGTCAAAGGGTAAGGCGCTACGGAAATATCGGATCACAAATAAGGTGGAGGAGGTGATTTCGGAATTCAAAGCGAGATTTATATTGACTCAACCTGGATAGTTGTTTTATCTTTGACTTCGTTATTGCACAAATAGAAAGTCTTATCAATTATGATGACAAATATATATTTAGAAATATGGAAGAAAGGATAAGAAAGTGCCCGGAATGTGGATCCAAGAATCTGATAACAGACCCGCAGCACGCGGAGGTGTACTGCGGTGATTGCGGGATTGTGATAGCGGAGAATCTCGTGGACCTCGGACCTGAGTGGCGTTCATACGATGATGAGCAAGCTGCGAGGCGGATAAGGACAGGACCACCTATGAGCTATCGCATTCACAACAAAGGCTTGAGTACTCCTCTACCTGAATCACTCACTCGTACGAAGAGATTACGCGGGATAATAAGTATGGATAGCAGTGAGAAGATCCTTTCGTTTGCGCTCGGTGAGATAGACAGGATGGCAAGTGCTCTTAAATTGCCGACCGAGATCCGTGAGGCAACTTCTGTGTTATATCGCCAGGCAGCGAAGCAGAATTTGATAAAAGGGCGCAGTATTGAGGAACTGGTATCCGCCATGTTATATATAGCATGTAGGCAGTATGGAGTACCTCGCACTCTTAAGGAGATCACTCAGGTATCACGAATGCCATTACGGAAGATAAGACGGGCTTATATATTCCTCGTGCGTAAGCTCGGTATCAAACTCGCACCTGCGGAGCCCGCGCAGTATGTGCCCAGATTCTGCTCCGAACTGGGGTTGAGCGATGCGATACGCGAGCGGGCGGTAGAGATACTGAAGAGCGATGAAGGTACTGGTGCAGCAAAAGGCTGGGGTCCCACCGGTACCGCAGCCGCTGCTATATACTTCGCAGCTAACCTGAGTGGTGTCTCTATCTCGGAGAAGGATATAGCGCGGGTTGCAGGTACAACCCCCATTACTATCCGGAACAGATATAAGGAGTTACAGGAGAAGTTGAAGCTGAATAGTGATTTCTTATCGCATCTAAACCAGAAAGGCGGCGTTTATTCCGTTACATGATATGATATAATATGAAAATATGAAAAACCATGTATATCACGCTCTTGGTTTGCACATGCATCAACCGCCTGGAAATATAGATTTGCTGTTGAAGACAAACGAATGGGAAGCGAAACAGATAATACTGTGTTATGAACGCCCTTTGAGATATGCAACGCGGTATAAAGATGTGGCGAAGCTTCACATGGACTTCTCCGGTATATTACTGGAGCAGCTCTGTGACACACATATAATAGAGAGTTTCTCAGATGTCGTGGATCTGTCGAGGCTGATGCGTGAGTATCCAGCAGCGGGAAATATTGAATTCCTCGGTATGGGCTATTATCACCCACTGTTCCCGCTTATACCGATGGAGGACTGGAGACCACAGATAGAGCGGTGGAAGGAGCGAGCCAAAAAGCTTGGTATGAATGCCATCGGATTCTGGCCACCTGAGATGGGGTTCTGCATGGAGATGATACCCGTGCTGAAGGCTACGGGCTTCAAATATGTCGTTGTTGACAGCGTACACGTGAAGCCGAAAGAAGGGGGTATGCGAGCTGAGGATATAAAGTACAGACCGCATATCGCGGAATACGATTCCGCTGAGATAGTGATAATACCGCGTGATCGAGATATAAGCAATGCGCAGGAGAGCGGGCTTGACCCGAACTGGTTTGAGCGTGAAGTTATGCATAAGACAGCGAAATGCGAGGGGAATTGTCTTGTGACGACATGGTCAGATGGCGAGAATGGTGGTTGGTTCAGGCAGATGCACGAAGAATCAGGCTTCTGGGGGCATTTCTTCGCTCCTTATATGGAACGGGTGAGGAAAGGCGATGAAGCTATCACGCCGATAAAGATAAGCGAGTATATAGAAGAGAATCCGCCTGAAACTTACGTTGAGGTACGAACCGGTGCGTGGAATGTAGCAGATACAAGTGGATATGACTTCTCGCAATGGGAGGGTACAGCCAGGCAAAAAGCGGGTATAGAGGAACTATGGGCGACAAGCAGGGCGTATCATAAGCTCGGTAAGAGGATACCCGAGATAGAGGAGCACATACTGCGGGCTGAGACGAGCTGCAACCTCTTCTGGGGCGATGCATGGGTGCATCGTATCTACGAGGACACGAAGATCGCAAAGGAACTCATACGCAAACTGACCGGGAATAAATGGGAAGATGCATAATATGTGGAACTGGAAGAGCATCAGAGTCATTGCGCGTTTGTGTTGATTGCATACGTAGTGGCAGAGAAGATGCGATTTCTATTGCTAAAGAATTACATGAGCGAATAAGAGCGGAATACGGTCTACCGGGGGAACCGCCGGGTAGCGAAGGCGGACTAAGGTGTGACCTCTGCTCGAATGAGTGTGTGATGATAGAGGGCGAAAAGAGCTATTGTGGGCTGAAATGTAACGTAAACGGGCGATTGTGGTCTTTAGCACCGAAGGGGCATGCATTGATGTACGCATATATTGACCCGTTACCGACCAACTGCTGCGCTGCATGGTTCTGCCCTGGCTCTTCACAGTTCGGGAAAGATAACATCGCGGTATTCTTCTATGGCTGTAATTTCGATTGCATCTTCTGCCAGAATGCATCGCATAAGGACTTAGGAGTTGCAAAAGGTGTGAGCATAAAAGATTTTGTTTCTAAGGTACTATGGAATGATAATGCATATTGCGTGTGCTTCTTTGGCGGTAGCCCCGAACCACAACTCCCTTTTGCAATACGTGCTTCAGAGCGTATTTTAGAGTCTAAACCTGTGAGGATATGCTGGGAATGGAACGGCTGTGGCAACAGGGATCTGGTGAAACACGCAGCGGAGATTTCGTATAAAAGCGGCGGGATCGTGAAATTCGACCTCAAAGCATTTGATCCAAATTTAAGTATCGCACTTAGCGGTGTTCCAAACCGGAGGGCTTATGAAAACTTCCAGATGATAGCAGAGGAGTTCTTTGAAGGCTCACAGCCGCCTGTTCTCACTGCTACTACTCTGCTCGTGCCGTTCTATGTAGATGCGAAGGAGGTGGAGAATATTGCACGGTTTATCGCAGATATTAATCCGGAAATACCTTATTCACTCCTCGTGTTCCATCCCGATTTCTATATGCGAGATATGCCGATAACGCCGAGGGAACAGGTGCAAAGATGCTATGATGC
>JAODGV010000026.1:0-13871 GCA_025464425.1 Methanosarcinales archaeon
CTGGCTCCTCGGGTATGCCTACCACTGCGAGAATCTCTGAATTGATCCTTCTGAAAGACGAGAGGATTTCTTCTACATCGTTCTCGTAGATGTAGCTCAGGACCGTGTCCGCAGAAGGTATCGCTGCACCGGGCATCTTACGCTTGAGTTCTAATACTGCGGCTTCTGGTGAATTCGCTGTTGAGCTCTCTATTGCCCCTCCATCAACCAATATCGGTGAATACATCTTTATCACCTAATTTTGGAGGGGTAATTAACCTTTATAAACGGAAGCAGGGGTGTTCGGAACTACTGTTTTTCTACTGCAAAAAATCGTCAGCCGGGAGAAATGTATATCCAGCTACACCATAAAGATAGCCCATATAAGGAGTACTGCAGTTCGTGTAATCTCATTTGCAGCGCCCATCATATCGCCACTGACCGTACCGAATTTTATGGCGCCCATGATAGAGACGATGGTGGAGAGCGTAATGCCGATACACAGGCTGAACATACCGATTACGAACGTATGAGGCATAAAGAATGTGGCTGCGGATACGATGATAAAAGAGCATGCAAGAGCTGTTAGGTATCGTACCGGGGTGCATGATTCAATAAATAATGCGCCGGTACCCCAGCCGGGTTCAAATCGCCTGCCAGCTATCATGCATGTGTTCATACCCAGCTTCGCTGATACTTCCGCGATCAACAGTGCGGGATATATGAACTCACTCGCCCCTTTTATCGCTATGAAATTGGATATCAGAATGACGAATGATGCAAATAGCCCGGCTATGCCTATATTGGCATCCTTCATCGCTCTTATTCGCCGCTCCTTGCCACCGCCTGCCATCATGCCATCGAAGAAATCAGCAACACCGTCCAGATGCAGTAGCCCGGTGAAGAGGTAAAGCGCGATGAGTGTGAATATGGCGGCGATCGCACCATCCAGATAGCGGAATAATAGATAAGAGAGGAGTGTAAGTGGCAGCGCGATAGCCAGTGCTGCGACCGGGAAGAGATAACTACTGGATGCGATCTCTTCTATACTTGCTCCTTTACCGATTGGTATCCGCGTCAGGAAACCGAGAGTAGCGCGCATCATGTTAAGTAGCACTCATGTCATACTGATCTGCTCAGCTTCGTGATGACCCGTGAGCCACAGGAATATATCCTCCAGTGACGGTGAATGTACATTCAAACTCACTATCTTCAGCCCGTTCTGGTGCGCGAACTCAACGATCATGCATATAGTATCGTGTGGCTCGGTTGTATAAACCCGACTTTTATCACCTATCTGCCTCACACCGGGATAATCCAGTTTAACGGTTCTGTCGAATTGGACATCAACAGCAATTGAGCCCCCAAGCCGCTGCCTCAGTCGTGAGGGGGTATCAACAGTAACAATTCTGCCGTGATTTATGACACAGACACGCTCACAGAGCTGCTCCACCTCTTCCATATTGTGTGAGGTGAGGAATACGGTCTTACCTTCGTTTGATAGCTCCACTATCTTCTCCCGTATCAACCTCGCACTCATAACATCGAGCCCGGCAGTGGGCTCGTCAAGGAAAAGCAGTTCAGGATTGCTTATAAGTGCCATTGCAAGCATGAGTCGCTGTTTCATACCCTTTGACAGTGTCTTTACCTTCTCAGCTCGTTTACCATAGATACCGAACTCCAGCATCAGCTCTTTCGCTCGTGTATCCGCTTCTCGTTTCGGCACCCCGTACAGAGATGCAATGAGCTTCAGATTATTCCATACCGAGAGTTCAGGATACGCATTCGCCGATTCAGGCACCACCCCTATCTTCTCCTTTGCTTTCAGCGTATCTGTCACGACATCAAACCCGAGGATGCTCGCTTCGCCTCCATCTGGTCTTATCACCCCGGTCAGCATCCGCACAGTTGTCGTCTTACCCGCGCCATTTGGACCGAGGAATCCAAATATCTCGCCCTCATGCACGGTGAATGAGATACGATCAACCGCTTTGAAGCCGTTAAAACTCTTCTCAAGCTCTTTTGCTATTATCGCTTCCTTCATTCTTCGCTTTCAATCCTGCTTACGCATCACGTACCTGCCACGGCGTTCTATCTCGGCTACGCGGGCAAGTACCTCGCGTGCTTCTGCCAGTGTCCGGGTATAGCCCTTTACAAACGATTCCTTCAATACCTCAAGTGATGATGCGTGTGTCGCAGCCAGGCTCTGGAAATAGACGTGGATATCCACACCCCTTGATTCCGTACTCGAATCGAAGTATGCCAGCCCGAAATCAATGAGGTATAGCGTATCGTCACTGCTGAGGATGATGTTAGATGCGGTCAAATCGCCATGTATTATCCCGCTTTTGTGGAGGATACCGGCAAGCTCACCTATACGCTCGCTTATCCGTGGCGTCATTATATCCCTGACCAGTGCACCCTCTATACGCTCCATCACCAGTACGTAATCCATGATATCGAATATGATGGGCGTGGGCACGCCGTGCCTGCGCGCTTCTGACATTATTCGCGCTTCTGCACGCGTGCGTTCCTTCCTTATCCGGTCGTCTATCTCCTCTATTCGGTATCGCTTCCTTATCCGCCGCTTATAAACAGTATCGCCCCTGAACTCAACTATCGCCTCAGCACATTGTATCATCAATAAGAAATAAAAATAGGGGAAAGAATAGGAATTATAAGGTGATGACCTTATTGACTTTCCCCAGCTCCTGCAACAGATCTGTCAGCTCCAGCTTCTCCAGACCTTCGGGTATATCAAACTTTGGCGGTTTGCCACCCAGCAGTTTCATCCATGCATAGCAGGCATAGAGCCGTACACCAGCTTCACGAGCCATCTTTATCAGCTCAAACGGGTCTGAAGGAACGCCCATCGCCGCAGCATTCGCCTTTATATCATCCGCATAGCTTTCCAGACCGGGAGCATGCCTGAATTTCTTATCTATCAATGCAGACAGCCCCTCCTGCATGAAGACCACCGCCACATCATCCCCTGCCTTACTCCGATTCGCAGCAACCACAAGTGCACTCAGATAGGAGTTTATTGTCCCCTCCTTACACAGTATTATCATGTCTGTCATTTCCCATCATTATTGAAGATGCTCTTTCTCTTTATAAGTTTTTCGCATTGTGCATTGTGCATTGTGCATCGTGCAAGTTCAACCGTGCACATCAAATACCAAAGGTCATCCTCAGGCTGTTCCTCACACCGGGTGCAAGACCCACAATGATGATGGTGAGTATTATCATATTTCCGAGCTCCTTATCGTCTTTTAAGCCCGTATCTATCAGATACAGCACGGGTATGAGCACACCGAGCTTGAGTATGAACATACCCGCAGCAGTACCTGTCAGATTGACCACGAGATTCTCCAGGACATGTTTACCGTGATAAGCGAGCAGATCTATACCGATATAAGAAGAAGCGGCGTCGAGCATATGCGCACCAATTGCGGCGAGATATATTCGGGTGGTGCTAAAATGCAAATGTAACTCTCTGCCTGTGAGGTAGATTGCCGTTACGATAATACCTGAGATGCCACATACCGCAGGTATTACCCACCAGAACTTCAAAACTTCGTTGCACATTAAGAATACGAGGCACACAACGAATAGTACCATGCCAGTAGCGGCGAATACGGATTTGTATCGCCACGGGGCAATCTTCAGTGCGACACCGAGTAGCATTAACGTGCTGAGTATGAGAACCAGATAGATCAGTGGTGAGATGAGTATATAGCTCACCGGAGGTGATACCAGTTCCGCATCTTCGATAACACGGAGAACCGAACCGAGCAGTATATACGGCACCACTGCCGCGATAAAAGCTTCATCTATCGTGAGATGCAGCCTTCGCAGTACCTTTAATACGAGTATAACGCACAGTGGAGCAAGTATAAGTGCCCATGTTATCGTATTTATCGGATTATAACCCGTGTCATGGATTATCGGGTAGATGTAATAGTGAAATACAAAATCCCTTAGCTCGTTCCACACCATAAATATAACCTCTCTATTGATAATATAAGATTATGCGAATAATCCAGGCTTCATGTTATTATCCACCCCATGTCGGTGGTGTGGAGAATCACGTGCGGGAGTTATCGAACGCGCTGGCAGAGTCCGGGAATGAAGTGATGGTTCTATCTGCGGATATACCACATGGTGGTGAATCGGCACGGAATATGAGATTCCGCGCAATAGAGTTATTCCCGGGCTACGTACCGCTCATATTCGGTATGTCACGACTGAAATATATGGAAGCCGATGTGTACCATTCACATTGCCCCCCGCCATTCTTCTCT
This sequence comes from Methanosarcinales archaeon, assembly GCA_025464425.1. GTDB lineage: Archaea > Halobacteriota > Syntropharchaeia > Alkanophagales > Methanospirareceae > G60ANME1. The sequence continues at coordinate 4,284 of JAODGV010000026.1, forward strand.
CAGGCTATAAACAGATACAGGAAGCATCCTCATGTAGTTACATACCATTTTGATCTTGCGGTTCCGGAACGAGTAAGAGGCTTGCGGATACCGCGAGTCGTGGCTAAGCTCGTAGAACAAATTTATAACAGGCATTATGCAGCACAACTGCTGGACGAGTGTGATGCCATCATCGTTACGGGCAGGAGTTATGCCGAGACTTCGCCTGTGCTCGGTGAATATCTCTACAAATGCGAGGTGATACCAAATGGTATAGACATAAAGAAGTTCGATTCGGTCATTGAAAGCACAGTAACGGAAAGGAGGAAGAACATTCTCTTCGTCGGTAGACTGGTCTATCCCAAGGGGGTTGAGTATCTGATAAGAGCGATGCCGGGTGTATTGAAGGATGTACCGGATGCAAGACTCGTTATTGTCGGTGATGGCGAGGATCGGCACAGGCTACACATGCTTGTGGAACGGCTCAACCTGAGCAGCAGTGTGGAGTTTCGTGGCTTTCTCGGCTTTAAAGAGCTCGTCATGAGTTATTTACAGGCTTCGGTATTCGTATTGCCCTCTTTTACACGGCTGGAGAATTTCGGTATCGTCCTGCTTGAGGCGATGGCGTGCCGGACACCGGTAATTGCTTCGGATATACCCGGCGTGCGAGAGAACATAACATGCGGTAACGGGCTTCTATTCACACCCTGTGATGTTCACAGCTTGAGCGATGCTATTGTGAGTATTCTATCGGACGATGAGCGTGTAATGCGGATGGGTGAGGCTGGCAGACAACTCGTTGAATCAAAATACGACTGGCGGATGATAGCTGAGCGGGTTATGCAGCTATATCAGTCTTTAAGATGATTCGTGCTGAATAAAAGTGGTCAGAATATATATGAATATAGAGGAATAGTATAGTCATGAAACTACAATTAAGATTCCCATCGCACTTGCATGAGGTACCCAACACGGCAGAAGTGATACTTGAAACAGGCGCAAGGATAAATATAGAGCGTGCGTATGTGGATGCTGTACGCAGTGAGATCATCATTGATGTCCCGAATGATAAGGCAGAGCAGGTAGTCTCGCTTTTCAAGCAGAAGGGTGTGGAAGTACGCAAGCTGGTGAAGCTGATCACATGGGATGAAGACAGATGCATCCATTGTGGCGCCTGTATTTCGGTCTGCCCCGCAGGTGTATTCAGATTCGACCATACATGGCAGATAACGCTTGAGGAGGAGAAATGCATCAGATGCAACGTATGCATAAAAGCCTGCCCCATGTGCGCACTCGCTTCCGTTGATGACCATGCATAAGGCGAAAAATGAAAGAGACTATAACCTCAGAGGAGATGGCTGCACTTGATACCAACTGTAACTTCTTCGGGCTATCACCACTGCAACTGATGGAGAATGCGGGCTCGTGCATAGCGCGCGAGTTGAAAGCACGGTTTGGTGAGGATATAAACATAGTAATAATAGCAGGCAAGGGCAATAACGGCGGTGATGCGTTCGCCGCGGCACGACATTTCCGTAACGTGCGAGTCATACTCGTGGGTCGCGCGAAGGATTTGAGAACCGAGGAGACGAGGAGGAACTGGCGGATTTTACGTGATTGCAGGGGCTACATCATGGAGGAGATAACCGATTCCTCTGCTCTTAACGCACTGAAAATAAGTTGCGATGTGATAATTGATGCACTGCTCGGTACCGGCGTGCATGGCAGGCTAAGAGAGCCGGAAGCCACTGCTATTGACATTATCAACAGCACAAATGCGTTTGTTCTCTCAGTGGATGTGCCTTCTGGCTTGAATCCCGATACAGGCGAATGTGATAAGGCGGTTCATGCCGACCTCACTGTTACGTTCCACAGACCCAAACCCGGCTTATTGAATAACAAAGAGCATGTTGGCGAGCTCGTTATCGCAGATATAGGTATACCAGCGTGTATGGAACGCCTGGCTGGTCCTGGCGATGTGAAGTTAGCGTTAAGGAACCGTGCGCGGAACAGTCATAAAGGCGATAATGGCAGGGTTTTAATAGTGGGTGGCGGTCCCTTCTCCGGTGCACCCGCGCTCAGTGCACTCGCAGCTCTCCGTACCGGCGTTGACTGGGTAACGGTAGCGGCACCAAGAAGAGTGGCTTCAATCATAGCTTCTATATCCCCAAACATCATTGTTCAGCCCCTTTATGGCTCTATACTTAGCGGTGATGACGTGACACTGATCTCCAACCTGATGAAGAGGCATGATGTGCTCCTCATAGGCATGGGTCTGGGCGCCGCGGAAGAGACTAAAGCCGCTGTGGAACGCATAATATGTGCGGAAACGGTGAAGAAGGCAGTTGTGGATGCTGACGGGCTATATGGGCTGGATCTACCGCTTGAAACTCCCAGACATGTGATCATAACGCCCCATGCAGGTGAGTTCAGGAAGATGGGCGTGGCATCACCTCCTGCTGATGAAGAAGAGCGTATAGAGTTTGTAAAGGATTTCTCATCACGGAATCGTGTGGTGACGCTCTTCAAAGCCGCTTATGACATCATATCGGATGGTAAGCGATTGAAAGTGAATGTAACGGGCAATGCGGGCATGACGGTCGGCGGTACCGGTGACGTCCTGGGTGGTATAACCGCAGCACTGTTCGCAATCTCAGATGATGCATTCAGAGCAGCGACCGCAGCGGCTTTTATATCAGGCTATGCCGGTGATGCCGCATTCCATGATAAGGGGTTCAGTCTGCTTGCAACCGATGTAATAGAGAAGATACCGGCTACTTTGAGATCAATCACGGGCTCAAAGCCCTGAGACAAGTGTGGCGATACCCACCGCACCGGCGTATTGCGAATTTTGTGGCACTATCACATCAGTACCGAGTAGCTGCTCAAACTCCTTCTTCACACCTTCTATCAGCGATACACCACCAACGAATATGACTGGCGGTCGCATCTCCATCTCCTGTATCTGTGTCTCGTACACCTGCTCAGCGACCGAGCGGCATGCGGCAGCGGCTACATCCTCACGCTTCACACCGGCAGCGAGCGATACCACGAGGCTCTGTATGCCGAATACCATGCAGTAGCTCTGCAATTCGTGCCTCTCATGTGATTTCAACGCCAGCTGCCCGAGCTCTGAGATGCCAACATCAAGCCGATGGGCTGCCACTTCCAGGAACCTGCCTGACGAGCCTCCACAGATACCACCAAGACTGAAACTATTTGCTATCCCATCTCGCATGAGTATCAGTTTATTGTTCATACCGCCGATATCAATCACCGATGCCTCGCCCTTATGCCTGCCTGTGAGCAGTGCCGCACCTTTAGCGACGACACTCACCTCCTCTAAATTCAGGTCCGCCTTCACATGCTCGCCTACAAGCTCTCGCCCGTGTCCGGTGACACCGATAGACTCTATCTCCTGCTCCTTCATGCCCGCGGCAGCCAGTGCCTTTTCTATCGCTTCATCTGCACTCCTTATCGGGTCTGTCGTCGGCAGCCACGCCTCCCCCACTATATCGTTCTCTTTCATCACCACGACCTTCGTTGTAGAAGAGCCTGAATCCACGCCCAGGGTTGTGCCCTCCTGCCGCTCCCGCATCAGCAGCGCCTTCCTCGTTATCAATGTCTTCAACGCTTCCAGCCGCGCATATAGCTCTATCTCCTTCGGCTTCTCTACATTCGAGTATGCTATTACCGGTATATCGGTCCTCTCATGCAGGAATCGCCTGATTACATCTTTCACAACCGTGCCCTCGGCACAGCGGAAACAAGTGAGCAATAACGCGCCTTTTATTGATGGGTCTTTCAGCATTGATACCGCCCTCGCCATCATCATGTTCAAACCCGGACTCTCTGCCCTGAAGCCTATCTCATCACATGCCGATTCCACCTGCGAGAGCTCCATCTCAGGATATACCAGTTCTATTCCTACCTGATCCGCTATATCATTCAGTATCCACTGCATTCCACTGTATTCCGTGCCACAGGATAGCTGTGCTACGCGTGTTGCCATGCTATGTTATACCTCCGCTATTTGCCCTTCGGTAGACCGGCTAAGAACGCCATTATCCGGTCCACCGTCTCCTTCATCCGCTCACCGCCTTCGTATCTCACTTCCAGCGTCGGTATATTTCGCTTACGTATCAGGAACTTGAAGAACTCGTCACTGACCGCGCAACCCATGCAGCCGAAAGTCGGAGGTGCATCAGTAAGGATGATTGAAGCCTCTGCCTGCTCCAGCAGCGGGGCTAACAGTCCTATCCTGCCCTTTACACCCGCAGGCTCCTCTACCGATACGTATCGCAATGCCCGTTTCAGGTCCTCTTCCGTTACGTTTAATGGCGGTGCATCTATCTCCGCATCACGCACATGCTTCCCTATCTCCCGCATCAATACCACCGGCTCATGTCCTCCTCGCTCCACCAAATCCGCTAATATCAAACTATTTGGCGGGTATACCAGTACTTTCATCTTTAATCGCCTATTTTTACTTTCTATTCTTCATTTAAATTTATTGCTCATAATGGATGCAGGTAGTTCATTATTCCCCTTCCCTTCCATCCGTGAAGGGCAGCGGGAATTTATGGCTGATGTGAAACATGCCGTGGAATCAGGCGGGATACTCGTCGCTCATGCACCTACCGGCATAGGCAAGACTGTGGCAGCGCTCGTACCCGCACTTCAATATGCCATTGAGAATGATAAGACCGTCTTCTTCCTCACATCCAAACGGAGCCAGCATAAAATAGCGATTGACACACTCAGGCGAATAAAGGCGGTTAATGATCTGGATATCATCGCGGTTGATATAACATCCAAGCAGTCAATGTGTCCGCGTGCGGTATCCCTGTATCGCGAGTATTATTCCCTGTTCGTGGAGTTCTGCAAGAACGAGCAGAAGAATAAGCGGTGCTGGTATTACATGAACCAGGATGCTGATGCACTCATCCGGATAAAGAGCGAGATAATGCATGTGGAAGAGCTGTGCGAATGGTGCAGATCGCGGCAGATATGCCCATATAAGGCGGCACTGGAAGTGGGTAAGACCGCAGATGTCATTGTTTGCGACTATAACCATCTCTTTTCGGGTGATATTGCGGATAAGATACTGGATAAGATAGAAAGGGGTCTTGAAGACATTATTGTCATTGTTGATGAAGCACATAACCTGCCAGACCGTATAAGAAACAATCTCAGCAGCGAGTTACGATTGAAGACCCTGACAGAGACTGCGAGGGGCATCAGGAACATTGACCGGGAGCTGCATAACAACCTCTCGCAGTTCGAGCTGATACTGAGGAAGCTGGTGATGAGCGCGGTGGAAGATAACAAAAAAGAGATCACGGTGAACCGTGCATTCCTCATAGAGGAACTGGAGAAGATGCTGAGGCGACGGATAGAAGTATTGAGTTATAACGAATTTGTGGATGCGATAAGGAGCCGTGCAGATAGTATCAATAAGACATCCTCTGGGTCTGCTGATCGCGACATATTACAGAGGAATCTGGTGTCCATTGCTGACTTCCTGGATGCATGGCGAACTGGTGAGAAGTGCCTGCGTATACTCACCATCAATGAAGAACCCACGCTCGCTGTCAAACTCCTTGATCCCGCGGTGCTGAGCGAACCGGTATTCAGGAGGACGCATGCGTCCATACTGATGAGCGGCACACTGTGCCCCACCGAGATGTATGCAGATGTGCTGGGTGCCACGAGGATAAGCGGTCGGGAGATAGTTATGCGTGAGTACAGGTCTCCTTTTCCTCGAGAGAACCGCCTCATCATTGTAACTAAAGGACTCACAACCAGGTACACAAAACGAGGCGAAGAGATGTACCGGCGGATAGCGCAGAAGATAGATGCGATAGCATGTAATATAAAGGGTTGTATGGCGGTATTCTTCCCGTCTTACGCGCTACAGAAAGCCATTCTTGCACATATGCCGCCACATACGCGAGAGAGAGTGCTGGTGGAGCGGCGCGATATGAGTAAAGGTGAACGGAACATGTTATATGAGCGATTAAGAGCAGCGCAATCGGGTATTTTATTCGCGGTACAGGGTGGCTCGTTCTCCGAGGGGCTGGATTATGAATCCAATATACTGAAGGCGATCATCGTTGTCGGACTCCCACTCAGCCCCCCAACACTGGAAGTTAAGACCTTACAGGGCTACTATACCGGTAAATATGGTGTGAATAAAGGCAGGCTGTACGGCTATATCTATCCCGCTATCACGAAGGTGCTGCAGGCAGCGGGCAGAGGGATAAGAAGCGAACATGACCGCTGTATCATTGTCCTTATGGATTATCGGTTCGCACAGTTCCCGTATAAGAAATGCCTGCCGCCTGATTTCGATATGACATTCTCGGATAATGTGGAGGAGTTATGCCGTAAGTTCTTCAATACCCGGTAATAAAGTTTTTATAAATGAGGAATGTGGGTATAAATGGATGAGCGAGATGAACATGCTAAAGGTAGCCATTGCGGGAGTACGGGGGCGAATGGGTAATTTACTGGTGGAGGGAGTAACAGCCAGCCCGGCTATGGAGCTTGTAGCGGGTTTCGATCCAAAAGATGTCGGGCTCGAAATAGCACATGGTGTGAAAGTCTCAAGTCCAGAAGAGATGGATAGTGTATTGAAGGAGCGAAAGCCGCAGGTCTTTGTTGACTTCACAAATGCAGCGGCTGCGGTTGCTAACGTGAAAATCGCGGCACGTAACGGTATCAAACTGGTGGTTGGTACTACGGGTTTCTCAGATGAGCAGTTTGATGAGTTGAAAGCCGCTATACAGGGTACCGTACCTGCCATCATATCGCCTAACTTCTCGATCGGCGTAAATATCTTCTGGAAATTGACTGAGGAGATGGCGAAACTGCTACAGCCATATCACTACCATGTGGAGATCATAGAGATGCATCACACTCATAAGAGAGATGCACCAAGTGGTACCGCCAAGAAAGCGGCTGAGATAGTTGCACGTTACGCTGGTGGTAAAGAAAAGTTCGTGTATGGCAGATATGGTATAACAGGGGAGAGAACGGAGGACGAGATAGGGATACACGCGGTTCGTGCAGGAGACATTGTTGGTGAGCATACGGTATTATTTGCGGGTACTGGTGAACGGTTAGAGCTTACACACAGGGCAAATAGCCGTGAAGCATTCGCACAGGGTGCATTGAGAGCTATTGAATGGATAGCCGGGAAAGATGAGTGCAGGATCTACACAATGGAAGAAATGATGCAAGAACTCGATACGAGTGGCTAAAACTAAAAATAGCTGAGTAAAAGATGGTATTCAAATTCCAGATAAATGAACTCGTAAGGTATTTGCATAGTAAGAATGAGAAGCTAATGATGTGTGGCGAAATCTGTAATCGCATAGAGTTTGGCGATACGAGGTTGATCGATTATGCAGTCGCGATAGCATCGAAGCTGGATGCGCATGTGGCTGCAACGGGCAATACGGTGGTCGAACTGAAGAAACGCGGTATCGCCACCCGTAAGATGTGGGCTGCGGAAGTTATATACTACCTGCAACACGAGCGATGGAAGGAAGGGCTCAACATGGCTGCGAGACCCGATGTGGTTATATTACTTGGATACAACATAGATATACTGCGTGCAATTGTTAATTCGCTTGGTGCTGTGGGGATAGAAACGGTTGTACTTGATAACATAGAAGTAGAAGAAGCGACGTACTCACTACCCCGGCTCTCCATACCAGAGTGGAAGAATGCACTGGATAAATTGTGTTCAATTTCTGGCGTATCTCATGCCAAAAGACCTTAGAATCCTTCTNNTTCGCTTTTACGTGCTCCTGAACCTCATCTGTTGTCCATGAATCTCTAGCCCTGAGCATCTCTTTCAGCTCCTCCTTCTGCTCCTTACTGAGTTTAGAAGGGCTTCCACCGCCAAATGCCGGGATCAAACCTTCATAGCCGTTAGAATTCCACCTTCTGAGCCATTCGTAGCCTGTCGCCTTTGTGATCCCTATGAGTTCGGCAGCCTCCTCAACGCCCAGCCCCCTGTAAAGAAGCCGGATGAACTGAAGTCTCCGGAGAATTCTCGAATTCTTCTCCTTCTTTATCCGCTTATCCAGTTCTTCCGGTGGAAAATGCTCCATGATTTTGTATACCCTCTTCCTGCCCATGTATTATCTATTGTCAATGTTAGTATAAATAGTTTGGCTCGAAACTGTAATCCACCGCTCATCATAGCGATATGTACTGGCTGTTTTTCGACGCGTAAGGTAAGATTTGATGTGTTTCCCTTGCCGGATGCTCACAGCGCACAGCTTCTTCAGTCTTTACCCACGCATACGAACTCACGCAATTTATCATAGACCGGAATGGGGACCGAGCGTTTCAGGTCATCCATGCTACTGAACGGTCTGTTCCTCATTATTTGCGCGGCATTGCGAGCACCGATACCGGGAATCGCCTCTATCTGGTACATCTTCGCACTATTTATCTCCAGCGGGAACTCAATCGCCGTTATGGAACGCATACCATGATCAATTACTTTCGCATCAATGAATCTATTACGCTCATACTGACCGATGACACCGGTAAGAATGGGATAAGAACCCAGCTGACGTGCGAAAGTGACTTTACCGGCATGTGTCTCGCATCGCAACGCACGGAGCACCGTGCCATAAGGTATAACACGCTTGAGCATCTCACGGTCTATATTCTCACGAACACGCCGCTTGAACGATTTGAAGTACCTCTTATGCCGTTTCAGGTTTGTATATCCGAATTCGGCGATTGGTGTGCGTGGCAGTATTTTAACCTGGCGGATATTGATCCTGCGAAGCAGCAGGTTCTGCCTGAGTAGATTCTCCAGGAACTCATAGTTACGCTCAAAGGTCTCTTTCGTCTCACCCATCAGTCCGCATACGAAGTTCAAGCCGGGCAGTAGCATGGGCATCCCGTTCGCACCACGCGCACCACCGATAGAATTCACCATGGTGATTGCGAATAGCACATCATCTGGATACGCTGCGAGATTGTTCGCTTTCACAACCCTCTCATCTGCACTCTCCATCCCGAACACTGCTACGTTTCCCGCAGTCTGGTATTCCACAATCGTCTTCAGTACTTCTCTACTCTCTTCTGGATGCGTTGCTATCGTCCTGGGGTTGATATTATCCATATGCAGGGTCTTCATACCGGGACACAGCCGCCAGATAGCCCTGTGGAATTTCAACATCCGTTCTGGTTCGGGTCTGGGATTCGGGTCATCAAAATCTGCCATATAACACAGGAAATCCGATTGCTTGCCGAGTCTGAAATGGCGGACGCCATGCGAATAGAGCTGTTCAAATTCCGCAAGCACACATTCTGGTGGTCGCATCCATATGTGCTGGAACCGTTCCATGCAGAACGAGCATCGCGACCAGTAGCAGCCCCGGTAGGTCTCCATCTCACATACAACATGCGGAAACTCAGGATGCATTCGTACCACTTCGGCACCGAGCAGTGCGAATCGGTTCAGATCTGGAGAGCCTCCATTCGCATGTGTAATCGCAAGCAAACGCTCATACAGTGCAGTTTCAAACGGATATTCAATGACTTCGAGCCGGTCCGGTAGTGGTAGTGGTAGTGGTA
>JAODGV010000026.1:13939-19944 GCA_025464425.1 Methanosarcinales archaeon
GTAGTGGTAGTGGTAGTGGTAGTTTGCACGTCAGTTCCAGCGTTATCGGTCCTACAAGTATATTATGTTTTGCGATAGCGACCTCTGGCAATTCTCTCATGCGGAGTGGTACGCCACCGAGGTATTTACCCGGCACGATGGCTCCTGCAACGATGATCATGATGTCAAAATCCGCAAGTTTTGTTCTCAATCGTGAATCTGTTCTGAACTGGTCTATGGTGATATAAAGGCGATGCTCCACGCTATTTAGCGATTTGAGCATACCCCAGATGTAGCGTGGATACGGTGCAATATAAGGTGGAACGCCAAGACATGAGGGCTCATCCACATAACCATCAAGGATTGCTATCTTCATAGGACTGGAAGCACAATTATTTAAACATGATATTGCACGGTTCACTTATCTTTTTATCTTATTATATTAACATATTAAGTGTAAAAACACCGAGAAATGTTGAAGGAAGATAAAGAGAAGGAAGAGGTGAAAGAGTATAAAATGCATGATATAGATACAACAAAATATGTAATTCATGCTAACATCACAGCAGATGGTTTTGTTGAGAAATCTGATGTGGTGGGTGCGATATTTGGACAGACTGAGGGTTTACTTGGTGAAGAATTAGACCTGCGGGATCTGCAGAAGAGCAGTCGTATAGGACGAATAGAGGTAAATATCCAGACGAAAGGGGGTAAATCATTTGGTGAGATACTCATTCCTTCGGGGCTGGACAAGGTTGAGACCGCGATACTTGCCGCTTCTCTTGAGACCATAGATCGTGTGGGACCCTGTGTAGCACATGTAGAGGTGACGAAGGTGGAGGATATAAGAGCGACGAAGCGGAGACGGATAACCGAGCGCGCGAAAGAGATAATGCGAGAGGTCATCGAGAACAACATAGATAGCGAGATGATGGTGAACGAGGTTAAACAGGCGGTTCGGATGGAGGAGATAACGACCTATAAAGGCTTACCTGCGGGTCCGAACATCGAGAATTCCGATGCCATCATAATCGTTGAAGGTAGAGCGGATGTCCTGAATCTGCTCAAATACGGTATTAAAAACGCAATAGCGGTTGAAGGTACGAATATACCGCCGGTAATATCCAAGCTGAGCAAGCGTAAGGCGGTGACAGCGTTCTTTGACGGCGATAGAGGCGGGGAATTGATCCTGAAGGAGCTATTACAGGTGGCAGATGTGGATTATGTGGCGATGTCGCCCGAGGGTAGAAGTGTTGAGGACATGACATATAAGGAGATCTCAAAGGCATTGCATAACAAAACACCGGTTGAGCAACTGAATTACATGAAGGACAGGAAGACGGAACACGAGCACTTACAGACCCATGCTAAGGTGATACAGCGTAAAAAGGTCAAAGAGGATATGGATACGATAGATTATTTCAAGGCACATCTGCAGGAACTCGCGGGTACTTTCAAGGCGCGGTTACTCGATCAAGACCGAAATATACTGAAAGAGACGACAGTGCGCGACCTTGCCAAGGAGCTTAAGGAGACACCGGAGAATACCAGGAGTGTTGTATTTGACGGTGTGATAACACAGAGGATAGTGGATATTGCGGAAGATAAGGATCTGGATTACGTGGTCGGGATAAAAGTGGGTGATGTAGTAAAGATGCCTGCATCATTGAAGGTTCTAACGCCAGATTCTATCTGATGTATCCCAGCTCTTCCTCCCTTCTCCTCGGTATCTGCGCCTGCTCCATCTCTTTCAACCGCTCCACCACTCTTTCCATCTCCTCTGCACGGTCTTCGAGCGCTTGCATGTCTATTTTGAGATCCAGCGCCTGAGATAGTATCTTCAGTACCGCCTGTGCGCTCTTCGGATCCACAAGGTAGCCGGAGGTGAGTCCGAGCAGGCATACTGCGGGAAAACCTCTCAACTTACCGAGACCAAGAAGAAGTCCGGATGCGCCGACGATGCTACCGCCCGGCTCTTCTTCCCGGAATTCCACACCGTACCTCTTCATCTCTTCCACTAACACAGGATCGTTCGTCGCGCCAAGCACCACCTGGCGTTCCACCAGCTGACCTATACCATATCCACCCAGCGTATATATACGCGAGACGCCGTACTGCTGTGCAATGTCCAGCAAACGTTCAACAATGAGATAATGCCCCTCATTCGTAACACTCTGCTGGTCGCCGGTAAGGATCAGCAGGTTATGCCTGTCTGATTTCCATGCGTATATCTCATTTTTACACAGGCGAACAGTGCCATCTTCGTTCACGAGTACCTGAGGCGGGAAATGCCATGAATATATCTCGATGATGAGTTCGGCATTCAACTCATGGATCATATGCTCCGCTACCAGTTTGCCAACGTTACCCACTCCGGGGAGCCCTTCTATCAATATCGGCTCCTTCAGTTCCACCCTCTTCAGTTCATGCACTTCTATCTCTTCCATATCGCATCATCCTTCTGTACTTCCCATACGGGTCCCTGGGGGAGAACCTTGGCGGTAATGGGTCCCTCGTTGGAACTCCACATCGCTCACACACATCCTTCAGTGTATACTCCCCACATATACCGCATTTCTTTATCCTTGACCTCATTAATATTTAAAATTACATAAAGTAAAATTAACATTTGAACCTGATGCGGTATAACTCATCTGCTAACCAGATTATGTAAGTCTTACCCTTATCACCATCCTCGAGTGCATTCACCCATTCCTGTGGTATAGCCTCTTCTCCGTAATAAGCACCGCTTATCGCGCCCGTCATTGACCCTATCGTGTCTGTATCACCACCCAGACTGATTGCGTAGATGACGGAATCTTTGAAGTTATGGAACCTGAAGAATGAGTAAATTGCAGTGATAACGGACTCAAAAGCCGCTTCACCGTTACCCAATTCCTCTATCACGGTCTGTCTATCAGCATCCAGTAACCGCTCTATTTTTCTCAGCTTATCACGGTATATCTCCTCTCTGGTTCGTGCCACAAGAGCGCTCAGCATCTCCTCTCTATATCCACGAAGTGCGAGAGCGACGGAACATGCCATGATAGCCGCTCCCTCTTTACCGAGCACATGTGAGTGTGTTATGTGGCTCGCTCTGTAAGCCATATCCCACAGTGTATCAATATCATCGCAATAGAATAGCCCGATAGGTGCGATTCGCATCGCTGCACCGTTACCGTAAGACCCTGCACCATCAAATATCCTCTTCGATGCCTCCTCCCAGCTCACACCCGCTCTTAAGAGTTCAAGAACCGCCCGTGTACCGGGACCGTAACGCCGCCATGCATGATAATTCCGTAAGAATCTGGATGCCATATCCGCACCATCAAATCCCCTCTTATCTATCAGCGATTCCGCAACCCCGATCATCATTTCGGTATCATCTGTATAGCGCCCTTCTATGATGCCACCGGGGAACAAACCCACCTCGCCCTCCTTACAGCCCTCCACAGGTGCACCCAGTGCATCTCCCACGGCACTACCGATGAGTGCCCCTCTGAATTTTGCATTCATAACGCACATTTTATATTATAATGTAACATATATCTACGCTGAGTATTGATAATTGATAGGAGAGATAGTCAGAGGCGGGATAGGGATGACAACGAGGATAAGGAACTGTCCGGGGTGTGGATCTAAGAACGTAGTATCGGATTCGAAGCATGCTGAGCTTTATTGTGCTGATTGTGGCATGGTAATAGCGGAGAATCTGGTGGATACAGGACCCGAATGGCGTGCATTTGACGCTGAGCAGGCGTGTAAGAGGACGAGGACGGGACCGGGTATGAGCTATCGAATACATGACAAGGGATTGAGTACGCCAACGCCGATAATGCCACCGGGCATAAGACGTGTACGGTGGGCAAATATAGACAGTAATGAGAAGACCCTCACCTTTGCGCTCGTTGAGATTGACAGGATGGCATGTGCACTGAAATTGCCGGTGAATATAAGGGAGGCGGCTTCTGTTATGTACAGGCGAGCAACGAAGGAGAAGCTGATAAAGGGGCGGAGTATAGAGGAGCTGGTATCTGCCATGCTGTATATCGTTTGCCGGCAGTATGGTGTTCCAAGGACATTGAAAGAGATAGCAGAAGTCTCAAGGAGCCCGTTGAAGAAGATAAGGAGGGCTTATATCTTCCTGTTGAGGAATTTGGATATAAAACTTGCACCCGCGGATCCCTCTCTGTTTATACCAAGGTTCTGCTCCGAACTGGGGTTGAGTCCGGCGACGAGGGAGCGGGCTATCGAGATAATAAGGGGCGATAAGAATGTGGAGATGGCGACGAGGGGCTGGGGTCCGATAGGAACAGCGGCGGCTGCGATATATATCGCCTCTATTCTGGGTGGTGAATATCGTACGGAGAAGGAGATAGCAAGAGCTATGGGAACGACCGAAATAACCATAAGGAAGAGGTATAAGGAGCTGGAGAAGCGGCTGAATCTGAAAGTGGATGTCACTTCTTCACGTAAAGGTATATGTGCAATAGAATAGAGTGACATTTTTTATATTATAAGAGTAAATTTTAATTGTGCGGGCTAGCCCGGAGGGCTCGGCGTCCTCTGCCACTCGAAATCGTCGATATGCGAGGGGCGAAGCTCGAGGAAGGCGCCGTAGCTGCCAGTTTCAGCCCGATACACTACTGTGAGATATCGTCCTGCGGGGTCGTCGGTGATATGGTACAAACTGGAGGGTTTGTTACCATATCTCTGTCATGGGCACCGGTTCAGGCCCGGAAGGGAGCAGACTCACCATGAACGCACGGCGCTCGCAGGGTTGCGATATGGAGGACGGTATCGGGGGTCTGATTGACGGCGAAAGTGTCGACCGAGAGCGTGCCCGCACACTTATATGGCAAAATATAACATGAAATATGAAAATTGGAATAATATCTGATACCCATGATAATCTGAGTGCGATAAGCAAAGCGGTGGAAGTCTTCAACCACGAAGAAATTGAGATACTAATACATGCTGGCGATTTTGTAGCACCATTTACCGAGAAACCATTTAGGACGCTAAATGCGCCTCTGGTAGGAATATTTGGCAATAATGACGGGGATAAGCTGCTTCTAAAGGAGAAATACCGCGAGAAAGAGGTGGGGGAAATATATGAGGACCCTTATGATTTTGAATTCGGTACGAAGAGGATAATTGTAACGCACAAACCAAAGATAGTGGATGCGTTAGCCGGGTCCGGGATGTATGATGTGGTGATCTACGGGCACACGCACAGAGCTGTGATAGAACATAAAGGGGATACGCTGATTGTAAATCCGGGTGAATGCTGCGGCTACCTGAGCGGGAAGCGTACGGTTGCGATACTTGATTTGAAGATATGGGACGTGGAACTGCTGGAATTTTGAGAGACTCCTGATGCTCTCCAGTTGATTCTTATATACTTATATATCAACATTATTGAGGGCTACAGTGAGTGAAGAATGCCAGAAATCCTCATAGCGGGCATTGGTAACAGGTACATGGGAGATGACGGCTTCGGTCCAAAGGTTATTGATGCATTAATGAGAAGGGATCTGCCTGATAGCGTTGAACTAAGGGATGTCGGGCTCTGTGGCGTGACGCTGGCACCAGACCTCGCGGACTATGAGCTTGTTATCTTTGTTGATGCCGTGCAGAAAGGAGGAAAGCCTGGAACAATCTATCGCAGCGAAATAAAGGCGGAACAGGTGGAGGGACCGAAGCCAGGAGAAGTGATGAGCTCTTTCACCTTCAGTGTGCACGAAACCAGATTAGAAGAGCTCCTTCTCTTCGCAAAGGCAATCGGCACCCTGCCACCCGCCACAATTGTTATCGGGTGTGAAGTTCTCGAAGTCAAGCTGGGCGAATCACTGAGCCGGGAAGTTGATGCTGCGGTTCCGCGAGCGGTTGAGCTTATTCTGGATGAATTACAGGGGTACTGCGAACGGAAGTAGCTCGTGCTTCACTATTTGCTTGCCTATATGCACATGGACTGCGCACCCCAGGCACGGGTCGAAGCTCCTTATGGCTCTAACCACATCAAT
>JAODGV010000027.1 GCA_025464425.1 Methanosarcinales archaeon
AAAAGCTTATAGTCACAATATTTAACCGTGTGTGAATGTGAGCGAAAAAAAACTTCACAGAGCCGTTATAAAAAATAAGAGAGGAGAGGGGGGAATATGTTTGGATTGGATTACAGCCCAAGCACGTCCTTCAGCCTGAGCTGGTATTTGCCCAGTTTACCACCGAAGTTACCTGCTGTTATCTTCACCACATCCGGTACCTTCACAGCAGCCTCTATGCCCGCTCGCATCGCGTCCTTCACCGCTTCCTCACTCACTCCATTTATCACTATCTCATATACCGCATTCACTCCCTCGGGTATCGCGGTATCCTCTATTTCTGACCTGAGCGTCGGGCAGAACTTCTCGTTCGTGGATGCGTGCATGAACTTATACTTATTCGAGCCGGGTTTCGAGCCCGATGCGACAATACCACCCGGGAACGGTGTTATCGTACCCGCTACATGCCTGATCGCAGTAACGGCACTCTCCGCCGCAGCCAGTCCTGACATCTGATTCCTCGCAAGTATGAAGAGATTACCACCGGCAACACCCGACTTCACACCGTATTCCTCCTCGCAGATGAATTCCCCTTCCATTATCGGTATAGCCCATACCCTGCGCCCGCCTACTTCCAGCTCGTGCTCAAATCCATCACCGAAGAAGTGGAGTTTCACCGGTACCTTATCATCGGCATCAAGCCCATTGAAGATCGCAGTCGTCGGTGCCGTCAGTACACACTCACCGAGCCGCTCGATCAGTTGCGCCTTTATACCGTCCTTCTTCGGGTGGCATATAATTATCGCCACACCTGGTCTACCATCGGGTGTCTCATTATGAGTTAGCACGCAGTCTATACCCGCTTCCGACGGACAGCCAATCACCGAAGTAGCAAAACCGGTTGCCTCGGTCGCTGCAACCTCAGCCCAGCGCTCAGTCGCCGCTGTTATAATCACACGTGCAACCTTTATCGGGAACGCCTCTGCAAATGTATCTTCTATTTCCACACCATTCAGTTCCATCTTTAATCCTCCTTATTTTACGTATAATACACCCTTCGCTCGCTTCTCGGTCATTGCGAGATCACCTGTGTATTTACGATATTCTTCACCTTCAATGGTCGTCGTCTCAACAAACTTGAACGAAGGGATCATATCCTCAACCTTACCCTTTATCAGTATCTCACCACCGGTCATATCAGCACCGGGCATTATCGCATCGCCCTCTATGGTTATCTTCCCTCCTTTCATATTCAGACCCGCCAGGATGTCCGCATTGCCTTTTATCAGTATTTCACCGCCTGCCATGTACTGCCCGGCGCACTCACCGGCATTACCATGCACTATCACCTTTCCACCTGTCATACCGGTCGTCTCACCCCTGTACATCGCACACAGGTTTGCACCCGCGTCGCCTTCTATTATCAGTTCGCCACCTCGCATCTCACGCCCTGCCCAGCAATCCGCATTGCCCTTCACCGTTATCTTACCGCCTTCCATCAGTGCACCACAATGCATATCCACATCGCCATTTGCCACTATCTCGCCTGTTTTCATACCCGCTCCTATGTATTTCACCCTCGTGAGGTCGCCTTCCATAACCACCTTCACCTCTTCCGCACTGCCCGCTTCTCCTTCTACCGAGACCTCAAACAGGTCACCGGTATTCTCCTCCCGATTGCCCCACCAGACCTTCACAGCTTTTATCTCCGCTTCACTCTTGCCAGATAGCTTATCAGGTGTCAGTGAATCCACAATCACCGGTATCTTCGCCACCCCGCTCATCACTCCCTCTTTCAGCTTCAACCTTATCGTCTGCATCTTAACTCCTCCATGGTGCTCTTATTTCATATGGATTCGGCACATACGCATCCTGAACAGGATAATTCGCAAGACTCACCGAGTAGTAATTCGCAAACATCTCCTTCAGTTTTGCCGTCATCTCGTCCATCAACCCGGATTCGCACTCGGGCGTCACGAAGAAAGTTCTGCCGGGCGGTGCTGATACCACTTCGCCGTCCTTTACCACAATCTCACCACCTTTTATCGTGTATTTCGCATTCAGGAATGCTTTCTGTATTTTTCCCGCATCGCGCTCCTCCGGTGATATATCGTAGATAGCAACATCTCCATCTGCACCAACGCCGAGATGCCCCTTACCGTGTTCATGCAAGCCCAGTGTCCTGGCAGTCATCCCTCTCGTTATTATCGCTATCTCATAGAAGCTATACTCACGGTCTATTGACGGTAGTTCCGCACGGTCAAATATTACAGAATGCATCTCCTTCGCGGATTCGTCCCTCCTGCGCTTGCTCATCAGCATCGAGATCAGTATCGGATAGCCTATAAACGGACCTGCGTTGGGATGGTCGGATGTGAGGGCAATCTTCCAGGGATCTTTGGTAAGCAGTGCCAGTTCCAGTCCTATTGCCCACTGGAGCGTGTGCACACTCACCTTACCAGAATATAGGAACGGTGTTATTCCCGAGCCGGTTTCGAGCTCAACATCGTGGTTCGTCCATTTCCGCCCTGTTATTTGATGCAGACTGTATTCCATCGGACCATCTGCGGTCATCGTCGTGGTATCGCCTATTATGACCGAACCAATGTCTATACTGACATGCTCATTTGCATTCACATAATCCGCAATCGCTCTCGCCTTCGACTCGAAGTCACGCCATGTCGTGCCACCATACGAAAAGAACTGCGTATGCGTTGCATGCATCACCGGTCGGTCTCTATACGGTGTTATACCCTTCACAAGATCGTAAGTCTTTAATGTCACCTCATAGTTGCCGGGATGCCCGAGCATATTACCATGCACATGTATTGAGTGAGGCATCTCAAATCGCTCATTCGCCTCCGCCAGCGCTCTCACAATTTCCGCAGGCGTTACATCAAAATACGGCACGGCATCGTTCAAATCGCAGTTCTTCTTCCATGCCCATGCCTCCGTACCGCCGGGATTCACCACTTTCACGCCATACCCCTTCGTTGCTCTTATCATCCATGCGATATAAGCCGCCAGCAGGTCTATATCTCCACTCTTCACATATTCCATCGTCATCCAGTTGTTGTCTATTAGCGGTATCGCAGCGTTATCCAGGATGGGTATATCAATCAGCTCCTCATGCGTGTGTCTCGCAGCAAGCGGCGGCATTGCTGGCTCCATCACGAATGTATAGCCCATCCTCGCATAGCGATAGCCGGTGGCGAACGTATTCGGCACGGAATAGCCAGATTCCGGCATGCATACCTTCGTCCTCGGTCTCAATCCCCTCCTGCCGTCTTCCGGTCTGAATAATCTACCAGCATTCACCTTACCACCCGCTATGTGCGCATGTATGTCCACACCACCGGGCATCACCACCATACCCTCTGCGTCTATCACCTTCGGATTCTTCACTTCCTCCACTACCTTACCATCCCTGATACAGATATCCTTCTTCTCACCCTTCACTCCATTTATAGGGTCGTAAACCACTCCATTCTTTATCAATAATTCACTCATTTCATTCGCCCTCCTTCGCTCTTATCGCCCGCACTTCCTCAAGTATCCGCATTAAAACCTCCTCATCACTGGGATAATCAGTATCCACCAGCTTACGCAACCTGAGTGGTATGCCGTCCATACGATACACACTCCCTTCTGCCTCCACACCGCTTACCGCCGTGGGAATGACGACATCCGCGAATTCCGTCGTGGGATTCGCAAACGGGTCTATCTGGATGACCGGTATGCGTGCGAGGTGTCTTATTGAGTCTGCCGGGAAATGAGAGACCGGGTCACTCGCGATAAACAGTGCAGCATCACATTCTTTCCTCCATAAGATGTCATTTGCTGCAGTCTCTCCGGGATTATACCACGCAAAGCCCCGCGATAAATCAACTGCGAATGGGAATCCAGTCTCCCAGGTACATACCTGATTGAAACCCGTCACGTTGTAGTGCCCTCGCATCGGCATTATATTGAACTTCGTATGCGTATGCGCAGCCCTTGTCACCTGTATCGCATTAATAATGTTATTATGACGCCCACGCGATTGTGTCACGCCCATACCGAAGAATATAATCCCGAAAGGCGTTTCTTTCATCATATCTGCGAGTTCTAACAGCTCCTTCTTCGCTACGCCTCCCACATCATCAGGCACCACATCCTCATGACCATACAGGATGGCTCTCAATGCAGAGAAGAACAAGTAATCCTTACCTGGCTCCACCTGAATGAACCTATCAGCCATCTTCGCGGTCTTCGTCTCACGTACGTCAACGACCACGAGCTTCTTGTCCTTCTTACCGCCGGGCAGGAAATAGCCCTTTGAGATGTATGAGTAGCGTTTCATGTGGTTACCATGTGCTGAGGTTGGATTTGCACCCCAGTATATAACGAGCGATGCACGGTTCTTCACCTCACCCAGCGTGCATGAAGGCAGCCCCACATCCTGTATCGCCAGAACCGATGGTCCGTGGCAGACCGAAGCAGTATTATCAATGACGGCACCTATCTCTACTGCAAGTTCCACACCCACTTTCGTCGCTTCACAGACCGTGGAACTCCAGCCATATAGAAGTGGTCGCCTCGCTGCTGCGAGTATCTCCGCAGCCTTCTTTATCGCTTCATCATAAGAGCAGTCCTTCAAAACGCCATTCGCCCTTATTGCCGGGCTCTTTATCCTGCCGTGACCCATTAACTTGCTCTTACCCACCGCACACGCACC
This sequence comes from Methanosarcinales archaeon, assembly GCA_025464425.1. GTDB lineage: Archaea > Halobacteriota > Syntropharchaeia > Alkanophagales > Methanospirareceae > G60ANME1. Next base: position 4,697 of record JAODGV010000027.1, read on the forward strand.
ACGCACCTTCTTCACTTCGTTATCTTCCACTTCCACCACGATGTCATCGCACACACAGCCACACAACGGACATACGACATCCGTAATCTCTACCATTCTTCACACCTCCTTATACCGCATCATCAACTCTTTTATATTCAATACAGGTTCATCGGTCTTCTCTATCTCCGCATCTATACCCTTGAATTGAGGCATCCCGGCTCCTCTCGTATCACCACTCGTGACTGCATTAGCCCATGGTCCCATAGGTATAAAGACGATACCCTCCGGGTAACCTGCTCCCTGCTTCGCCTTCACCACAACCTCCCCATACTTCGTTCGCACCTTCACGTTATCGCCCGGAGAAGCACCTATCTTCTCCATGTCCTCTGTACTCAACTCACATAGCGCTACCGCATTGAAGTACTCATCAGAGAGTTTATTATCCAGATTCTGTCCCTGTGCAACCGTTCTACCACTTATTAATTTCACTTTGACTCCCATCTCCTCCTCATATCCATATACCGCCATGCAATATTTAAAGTTTTCGGTTTTTTACCTTCCCATTTTGCCTTTCCATTATATTAAACCTCGGGTGACGGTGAGAATCTCTTTACAGATCCTCTTTAATAAACCCCTCACTCTTTAGCCATAGTATCGCACGGTAGAATGCATCCTCCCTCCTGCCTTCGGTAATAAAATCGTATAACTCCTTCAATCGCGGTATAGGGATGGAATCCAGAATCCGGATCGCTCGTTCGATTGCTTCTATTCCCGGTTCACCCGATTCCTCCCAGTAACCTTCTACCCAGAACATCCCGATACGCCGAAACAGAAAATCCTCAAGCTCTTCTTCCGATAATTCACGTACCGCATCCATCACCTCCATTGCCAGATTCTTATACTTCCTTGGTTCCCATCTGACGAGCTTCGCTTTCTTCGGTGTAGGTCTATGATCCTCACCAAGTAATAGGATTATATCCCTTCTCTCGCTATCCGCAATCTCATCCAATTGCTTACCAATCGCCGCATCCCTCAGTTCTATCTCCTCCATCTGTAATTCCATCGCTTCCCGATACTTCCTGCACGCTTCCTCGTACTTCCGTTCGAAAAACAGATCTGCTTTCCCTCGCAAAGCCTCACAATGCCTCTCATAGATTTCAACGGCTAATGGATGAATCTCCTCTAAGAACACCTTCTTCTTCGTATTATAAATGAATTCCTCCAGGGTTGTCCATGAGAGTATCGGTCTAAAAAAATCCTGAGGATAGAATCGTGGTAAGACCTTACCCTGTGCTAATTCGTTGAAGTGCCTTTCTACCGCACTCCTTTCGGTATCTCCCAGCGGAGTTGTAAATTCGATAAAAATTATCCCCACCTTCGGTAAGAACTTCTCTATCTCAGATGCCCACTCCCGCCATATCTCCTCCTGATGTGGAATAGCTATATGATATACAGTTACCTGCGCTTGTGCTGCTCTTTCCACATCCTTGCAGCTCTCTTTCTCCATCATTTTTTACTTTAAAATCTTCAGAATCTAAACGATATTTAAGTTTTAAATTTAGCTCCGGGTACGGGTGTGGAGGATGAACGAGAAATATCTTCTTCAAATGGCAGCTGTCAAAACCGAATGGGAAGCGGCATTTAAGACGATGCTGAAATACTATGAGAGCGAGCTCTTCAAGCAGTTCAAGATCGAATACGATGCTTCTACCTGGTACAG
>JAODGV010000028.1:0-2735 GCA_025464425.1 Methanosarcinales archaeon
ATCGAGTTCTTCAATGTCCGTTCCAGTACCGGTTGCACAAATTCTGCATCCAGCGATTCTATCGTCCGCTCCATCGTTAATTTATCCACTTTTACTTTTACACCCGGCTTCAGCCTTATTCGATACGGGTCTATCTCCATAGCGATATCGGTACCGAGTCGAGCGCCGAGCAGAGCTGTTATTAGCCTGCCCAGGGTCTCATTCACGAGATGCCCGAAGCATGCATTTATCACCACTTCCCTGCCTTTACCATCAAGCTCAACAACCAGCTCTTTCGCCGTCGGCACCGCATGCCCCTCCGCTATCTGCTTATTTATCAGTTCCACGAGCGAGTTCAGACATCTGGATTCCGGCTTTGAGGATGCTATCTCTGCCCTTAACGTGCCAACTGCCTGTGCAACCTCAAAAGGTACAGGAATCTCCTCGCCTTCCCAGTTCGGTATCTCCGCATCGGTCTTCACACCCGGTATCACCTTCACTCGCGCCTCTGGTTCCACATCCACTATCCGCCATGTCTCACCCTTCGCAACGAAGAGTGCACCTGTACCCATATTCTGCACAAATCGCTCATCCAGCGTGCAGATCAGTTTACCACTCACTATATCCACCACTTCGTATTTCTTCTCGTCCGGTATCATCGAGAGATTCTCGTAGTAATATTCCCTCGTGGTTCTGCGCCGCATCACACGATCGCCATCCACTTTCACCAGGCTCTCAGACTCCAGTTGCTCTATCACTCGCTTCACCACTTCCAGAGTGATATTTCTGTAGGGATATGCACGCCGAATAATAGAATGAAGCTCGGTGACAGGTACAGAAGCAGAAGCAGAAGCAGAAGCAGAAGCGGCGTCCAGCAGGATACCGCAGATCTGATGTGCCATGACATCCAGCGACCCCAATTTGAGCTTTAATGGCTCTATATCGCCTGATTTCGCTCTTTGCACTATCACTGCCGACTCAGCGATATCGTCTGGATTGAGCGCTATGATCCTGCCATGGGATGTCTCACAGGATGTATGGGATGCCCTGCCCACCCTCTGCACCAGTCTCGTTACTTCACGTGGCGAAGCGTACTGGATCACCATATCCACGGAACCGATATCAATGCCCAGTTCCATAGAACTGGTACATATGAGCCCCTTTATATCGCCACGCTTGAGTCTATCCTCAGCTTCCACTCGCATATCTTTCGATAGCGAGCCGTGATGTACACCCACCAGCCCTGGCTCGATCCTGTTAATGGCAGAAGCGAGCATCTCAGCCGCACTTCTCGTATTCACGAATATCAAACTCGATTTAGCCTGCTTCACCACTTCCACTATCGCTCTCGTCTGTGAGCTCAGATCCGTTCCGGGGCATAAAATCTCGACCTCTATATCCCTGCCTGCGCCGATATTCACTATATCCACATCACCATTGCCGAAGTATCTTGCTACTTCTTCAGGATTACCCACCGTTGCGGAGAGGCATATCCGCTGGAAATCACCTGTCAGCCTCGTTAAACGCGCTAATGCGATGGCGAGCTGCGCACCTCGTTTTGAATTCACCAGTTCGTGTATCTCATCAATTATCACGTGCCTTACGGATTTCAAATTCTCTCTCAGCCTGCGCCCGGGCAGCATCGCCTGTAAGGTCTCCGGAGTGGTAATCAGTATATCAGGCGGCTTAATAGCCTGCTTCCGGCGTGCATAGCTGCTCGTGTCCCCGTGTCTTACCTCGATGCTGATGCCAAGAGCATCGCACCAGCGTTCTAACCGCGATAGCATGTCTCGATTCAATGCGCGAAGCGGTGTTATATAGAGTGCAAAGAACCCTTCCACGCTCCCGTGCCGTAATATATTGTGTAATACCGGTAGAATCGCCGCTTCGGTCTTACCAGAACCCGTAGGTGCAATGAGTAAAACGTCTCTACCTGCCAGTATAAGCGGTATAGCCAATTTCTGTGGTTCGGTGGGCTGTGAAAATGTCTTATTTACCAACGCCTGGATCCGTTCATCAAGCATTGAGAACGGCGCTTCCATACCCATGCACATGCCCATACACACATAAGTCAACTATTTATCAGAAGATAAGAGCGAGTAAGAGCGTAAAGGAGATGAACCAGAAGAATGCGGTTACAAACACTACCGTTGCCCAATCCAGTGTTCTCTCTATTCGTATATGCATGACAGGATACACGAATTTCTGTATGATTATCAAAAGCAGAGCGATGAGCAACCAGTCACCCGATACAGGGCTACGGTATACTTCCAGTCTCGTTGAATCGCATCTTATCACATATTCATTGTTTATAACCCATTTGTGCCCTTTTACCGACGTAACCGTAGCATTATCGAGCGTGATGCCTCTGGCTTCCAACATGGCGGATAGATTGGCGGGAATAACCCCCATATCCAGATATGCTGCGGCGGAACTGTCATTGATGACCATAATCGGCTGGGACGTATATAAAGTGAAGCATATAACACCTGCGAGAATACCGAAGAGGAGCGGAATCAGCGTCTTCTTCAAGCCTGCTATGTACTCATCCCTGCTGTTGCCCATTTCACACTCTTCCTATAATCACCAGCCTATATAAGCATTCCTCATGTAAGAGTGTTTTTCATTACCGTAAAAGTGAATTTTACCGGTGTAATATATTATATAAGTCAGCAGTAAATATAAGAGATAGGGGGGTCGTGGCCTAGTCCGGTAGGGCGGCGGGCTCCAGACTCGCCGATCGTGCGTTCAAATCG
>JAODGV010000028.1:2801-4975 GCA_025464425.1 Methanosarcinales archaeon
TTCAAATCGCACCGACCCCATTTCTCACCGCACTATCAACGAAATTCCGCGCGAAATCCGTGTAGGACGCGCCATGCAGGTGTGTGTAAGAAGCCAGGCAGTTTGGGTTATCTGTGATTATGCCGTCCAACCCCTCGTAGATGCCTTCACCACGCAACATCCGGTAGGCGAACCGGATTTTATTGATGTTCCGGAGCTCTATCGCAGATCTGTGGAACTCATGCCCTTTGAAACGATTACCGCGTCTGCCGAGTATGCAATCCAGCCGGAATTCAACCGCCACATAGTTCACCAATCGCCGTTCCTTGAACTTCACCCGACCATCTATCAAGCCGCACATATCGTAACTCTCGCGGTTGTATTCAAGCTCGGTCATGAGGTACATCAAACCACCACATTCCGCATAGATAACGCCATGAGCGTCGTGAAAAGCCCGTATATCATGTATCATAGCGGTGTTTGATGATAATTCCGCGGCGTATATCTCGGGGAATCCGCCGCCGATATAGAGTGCATCAAGCCCTTCTGGCAGCCGTTTATCGCGTATCGGGCTGAAATAGACCAGTTCAGCACCTTCCTGCGTGAGTAACTCGAGAGTATCAGGGTAATAGAAATTAAAAGCTTCATCAAGTGCGATACCTATCCTCGCACGTTTTGCCCTGCGCTGCTGGAAGATCCGTGATTCGGGCAATTCCAGTCTCTGCGCGGTATTCGCAATCTCCATCAGTGCAGATATGTCCAGGTTCTCCTCCACCGTATCTCTTATCCTCTCAAGCACGTTCTTGAAATCCGCCCAGCGGTTCTTGCATTCCAGCGCGGTAATCAAGCCGAGATGCCGCATCGAGATTGCCAGATCGCTACTTCGCGGTATCTTACCTATCACTTCAAGTCCGCAGTATTCGCGCACCGCTCGTTCCGCCTTATCTCCATGCCGTGTACTGCCGATATTGTTCAATATGACAGCAGATAGCCTGACATCGGGATCGAAACTCATGTATCCATTGACCAGTGCGGCAACACTCCTCGTTATGCTGCTTGCATCCACGACAAGCACTACCGGACACTGGAGTATCTTAGCGATCTGCGCGGTACTGCCCACATCGTTGTTATAATTCAAGCCCTCGTAGAGCCCGCGTACGCCTTCTATGACCGCTATGTCCGCACCTTCACATGCTCTGCCGAATATCTCCTTCACCACTGCCGGTGACATGAGAAACCCATCCAGATTCCTTGAATCCCTGCCGGAGATAAGTGTATGGAATCCAGGATCTATGTAGTCAAGTCCGACTTTGAAACCCTGAACTGTGAATCCGAGCTCACGTAAGATGCTCAATATTCCGATGCATATCGTGGTCTTACCTGCTGAACTCCGGTCTCCTGCTATTAAGACCCGCGGTATGTTAATATTCATCCTTTTTCTCCATTCTTTACACTTTACATTTTATTTTATTCCATCCATTCTATTCACACACTATGGCTTTTTCCAGCCCGGTACCAGTGCGTGTGGTAAATTGAACTGGTCAAGTATAAGCGCTACAATAAAGTCTACAAGCTCGGTTACCGACTCAGGGTGATGATAAAACGCAGGTGAGGGTGGTAATATCGTCACACCCTTCTGCTTCAATCTGAGTAAATTCTCGAGATGGGTCTCGTTCAATGGTGACTCCCGGGGCACAATCACCAGCTTCTTACCATTCTTAAGTATCACATCTGATGCGCGTAAGAGCAGATTGTCGGCGATACCATGTGCCAGCTTTGCCAGCGTGTTCATTGTGCATGGGATTATCACCATCCCGTCAGACGGTTGCGAACCACTTGCGATATCGGCAGCCATGTCATTGATATCCCACACTCGGGTTGCGAGCTTCTCTAATTCTGTACTCGCTATGCCCAGTTCATACTCTATTATGTAGCGTCCATATGGTGTGATGACCAGGTCAACCGACACATCAGATGCATCATGTAGCACTTCCAGCAACCGCTTCGCATATATCGCGCCACTCGCACCGGTTATTCCTATTATCAACCGCATCTTCATCCCACTAATCATATTAATTGCCGGTTGCATAGTAAAAATGCACTCCCATTTCTATCATGGTCTTATCGCAAAACGCCATACATAACAGAAGGGGGGAACAAAGGTAGTCTCCCCATTAAGTGTTAATAGTTTTGGG
>JAODGV010000029.1 GCA_025464425.1 Methanosarcinales archaeon
TTTGTCAGTCCAGCAGCCATAGCGGGCGTTCTTTCTTCACATTTCCGGTCTGGTTCATTTGAAGGGGTTCGCAGTGCCTTGTGTGGGCGACAGAAGTTGTATACAATATCTGTCCATGCACATAAATTCAGCAATCAAACTTTTCCCTCGCTCTAATGTAATGTAACACGTATTACCTGCATCTACTCTGACCTCGTCCTCTTCTCCACCACCACGAAGCTCTTCGTCTTGCTCAGCGGACGACATTCCATTATCTTCACTGTATCTCCTGTCTTTGCAGATATGCATGGTGGATTATGTGCATGTATCTTCGACCTCCTGGGTTCATACCGTTCGTACTTCCAGATCTTCTTCAGATATGAACGCTGTACCACAACCGTCTTATCCGCACGGTCACTGACGACCACACCCTCTATTATCTGTCCCCTGACCGGCAATTTACCATGAAACGGGCAGTTAACATCGTCACATTCACGTTCCGGTAGCTTAACATCTATACCTATATCCTTCTTCATCTCCGTGCAGCACCCCGCTTTATCCTGTCCTCTGGTCTCGCAATGAGCATATTACCGCTCACCCTCGCTCGTACACCATCTTCAAGCGAGAAGATAAATACGTTCCCTGCTTTGGGTATTCGCTTCTCTTCTTTACGCTCCGTCTCTATTACGAACGTGTTCCTCGTCTCATCCACAACTCTACCACGCAGCCCTACCATATCCTTATTACTACTCTCCTCCACTTCCATCATCAGCCCTATCAACTCCCCCTGGAGTATCTCTTCAATCATCCTCCAGACGATAGCCCATCTCGCGCAATGCCTTCTTCACCTCCACCGTATGATCGCCCTGCAACTCCACACAACCACCTTTTACCGTACCACCGCATGCGCAGCGCGACTTCAACTCCTTTGAGAGACTCCTCAGGTCCACCTCCTTCTCGTCTATACCCTTTATTACCGTCGTTATCTTACCAAACCGCCGCTTCACTGTCGTCACTTTCACCAGTTGCTGCTCCTTCGCTATCTCCCTGCATATACATAAATCTATCGGTAAACCGCATTTATCACAGATCTGTGTACTCGCGCTCATTTTACCCCCTTTCATCTTATCCCCTTCTTTATCTCGTTCTCAACCGTTTTTAGCCGCGCTATCGCTCGCCTTATCGCCCTTATCCTGCCCGGGTTCTCCGCTGCACCACCCGTTGCTACCATCCCGCGCTCACGCAATAAATCCGAGAGCAGACTCTCAAGCTCCTCCTTCCGCTCCTTAACGCTCATCTTCCTTATATCTTCAACTCTTAATATGCTCATTCTACCCTATTATTATTCTCATCTTCGGCTTTTTCTTCTTGCTCTTCTTTTAGCTCTTCTTTTACCGACTCTAACTCCTCAGGTTCTTCTTTCTTTATTATACGGAAAGCATCAGGTCGTTCCGCCCCGGGTTTCACTATCCATACCTGCACACCTATGACACCCGATTTCACCTTGGCAATTGCATAGCCGCGATCCACCATCTCTTCCGCTACCTCGCCACAATGCTTTATGTATCCATCCACCATCTTCTCCATCCGTGCTCTCGGTCCTTTCAACTTGCCGGACATCACTATCTCACAGCCAAGCGCTCCCTTCTCCATTATTCGTTGCAACATGGATCTGCCTGCCCTTCTGAAGTGCCAGCCACGCTCTATCAGTTTCGCCAGTCGGTTTGCCATCAGTGGTGCACACAGATCAGGCACCTCTACCGGCTGTACCTCCAGCTGTGGATTGTCCAGTTCATGCCTCTTGCCCACTTCCTCCGTCAGTTTCTTTATTCGCTTGCCATCTTTGCCTATTATCATACCAGGCTTCTCTACCCTCACCGTTATCTGCGTGCCCATCGGCGTACGTTTTATCTCCATACCGCCATAGCCTGCTCGTTCCAGCTCCTTCTCGAAAAATTCGTTCAGTCTTACCTTCTTTATACCATCTATAACAAACAGTTTCTCTATCACTTCCAGCTACCCTCTTCCTTCAATATCACCTCTATCGTGACAGTATCGGTATTCTTTGGCGTTGCACGCCCGAAAGCTCTTGGCATTATCCCCTCTATCCTGCGACCTTTCTTCGTTGCTATATGCCATATCCGCATCGTATCGCCATCGAGTCCTTTGTATTCCGCATTCGCCCGCGCATCTCGCAGCAATTTCAATATCGCTTCACTCGCCTTCACCGGATATCTGCCCGCATACCACTTACCTAACCCTCTACGATGTGCCACCTTCTTCTTATGCCGCCTGAAAGGAACAGCCAGCCTGCCCTCAATAACAGCTTCCAGATACCGCTCCGCTTCTTCAACACTCATACCCTTCACCGCTCTGCATATCTCGTATGCGTGCTTCGGTGAGATATGGAGCTCATAAGCCATAGCCCTCGCAATTGTATCTTCATCCACAAATTCAGTATCCAGAGTGTATCTTACCCTGCCCATCTCTACTTCAGTGGTACGTACTTGGAAGACCTCGTCGCTCCAACACCCGCGGCGCCATGCACCACCCTCTTCCTCGTCAGTGCGAACTCACCCAGATAATGCCCGATCATCTCCGGCTTTATCTCCACGTACTCGAAGCCCTTACCATTGTGTATCCCTATCTTCTTACCCACCATGCACGGCAGCACAATGGCATCCCGGAGATGCGTTCTGACCTCGTCCCTCTGCCCTATCTTCTCCAGCAACTTCTCCTCATCCGCTCTCAACTTCCTCTTCAGTTTCCTCCGCTGCCTCGCCGGTAATAGCACCATTAACTCTTCCAGCTTCATCTTCTTCAGCTTCGCTAATGTATAACCCCTGTATCGGAATTCTACCTCCTTCCGCTTCAGTGTACTTTTTGCTCGCTTCTTTGCCATATTTCCTTATTTATCACTAAATTACTCTTATATTTATTATTTTCATTCATCGCTTATATCCAGTCCTTCTTGCCGCTATGTTACCGACCTTCCTGCCCGGTGGTGCACCCCGAGCCGGTGTTTTTGACTTACCGATATGCTGATGCCCACCACCACCGAACGGATGGTCAACCGGATTCATTGCAACACCCCTCACCCTTGGATACTTTGTTGCTCGTGGCTTCATACTGTGATAACGCTTACCAGCCTTTACAAACGGTTTATCTGTTCTACCGCCCCCTGCTACCACCCCTATCGTTGCCATGCAATCCCATGAGAACCATTTCTTCTTACCGCTTGGCATTATCACGAGGCTTCTGCATGTTTCAGCCTCATGCGTTACAAGTGTAGCGTAATTACCCGAAGCCCGTGCGAATTTGCCACCATCTCCCGGTTTTGACTCTATATTACATATTGCAATACCTTCAGGGATACAGCGCAATGGCAATGTGTTCCCCACTTTTATACCCGCGGATTCACCGTAAGCTATCTCTTCTCCTTCACCCACACCCTCAGGCACAATAATGAACCGCTCCTCGCCACCATCCTCCACTCTTATCCGTGCGATAGGCGCACTCCTTGCGGGATCGTGCAGTATCTGAACGACCCTTGCAGTCACTGTCTCATCCTTCTGTACCCGCACGTGTTCCAGATTACTCTTATACCGGTGCGAAGGCGCTCTGAATACCGGAGAGCCTTTTCCTCTGCGTTGCGCTAATATTCTCTTACCCATTTCTCTTATTTTATAATTATGCTAATATACCAAGAGAAGTACCTATCTCTTTCGCCTTACCTTCCTCCTCCAGTTCCACTATCGCCTTCTTCTCGCCCTTAAATGTGATCATCGTCCTCACGCTCTTCACTGGCGTATCAAATAACCGTTCCACCTCGGCTTTTATCGCACGCTTATCTGCCTTCATGTCCACTATGAACTGGAGTTTGTTCTCCTTATCGACCATTAAAGTTGCTTTTTCCGTAGCCACGAGATGTTTCAATATCATGCTCATATCACAGTTTCATGATGGATGATTCAGTCCATATGGTCAATCTGCCGGGATGCGTGCCCGGAGCGAGTAATTCGGCATTCAGTGCACTCACATATGTTACATCCACGCCCGGTAGATTCCTCGCACTTGATGTTATCCTTATATCCGGAGCTTCATCGCCGGAAATAACGATCAATGCGCTCTTCCTCGTCTTGTAGCGTCTGCCTCGCATCTTACCCTTACCTGCTCTTACCTTACGCACACGTGCTCGTAACAGGTCGTCACCTATGCCAATAGCGTGGAAGAACTCTTCTACCTCCGCCGTCTTATTCAGTGTGACTGCCATATCATCCACCACTATCGGCAGTTCCACAGCCTCATTGAACCTGTGCCCCCGCTGCCTCACGAGTTCCGGATTTGCAGTAGCTGCAATAGCCGACCTTATAGCTTTTCGCCGCTCCTTATCGTTTATCTTGAGTTTTAGCACTTTCTCCACCCTGGGAGGATGTGCCTGCCTGCCGCCAACAGCCTGAGGCACACGAGCTGCCCGCCTGCCGTTCTTTATACGCGGCACACGTGATACACCTCTGCCCACGCCCCAGCTCTCTGCTGAGGTCTGCCTGCCGGATAGCGGACTCGTACCCTTCGGCTGGAGTCGATGCGACTGTATAGCAAGAACAGCTCGCTTTATCAGGTCAGGTCGGTACTCCTCTCTGAACACTCCGGGCAGTGATATCTCACGTACAATGTTACCTGATAAATCCAGCACTTTCGCTATCTTTACTTCCGTCATCTCTTCAATTCCCCTGTTGTGATTCCCTGCTTATATATATTACATCCGGTGCAGCCAGTTTCGGATACGGGCGAATAGCATGCGATATTCGTATCAATCGCTTCTTTGGACCCGGAATGCTACCCTTGACCAGCAAGTACTCATTCCTCACCAGCCCGTAATGGAGAAATCCACCCTTCGGCGTTATCTCTGATCCGTCGTCGCCTATCTTCAGTATCCGCTTGTTATACTCGGTACGCTGCTGATAGCCTGTCTGTCCAAGTTGTGGTATCCGCCACCTTACCCGGCGGGGGCGCCAGCCTCCAATACAGCCCACATGACGACCTTTACCGGATTTACGTGCCTTCGCGTTCTGTATAGTAACACCCCAGCGCTTTACAGGACCCTGTGTACCTTTGCCACGCGTCACAGCGGTGACATCCACGAAATCACCCTCCTTGAATACATCACCCACCCGTATCTCAGAACCAAGTACCTTCTGCGCGTATTCAAGGTCGGCTTCGGGCACACCACTCATCTTCAGCTCCATCAACTCCCCTCTCTTCTTCGGTATCCCGCTCACAAGCTCTGGCATTGTTGATATTATCAGTCTGACACTCACATCATCGCTCATGGTAAGATCGGATAACTCTATGTCATTATTACTACCCATATGCACCTCAGTCAACGCGAGCTTACCATACACCGTCTCTTTATAAAGCCGGAAACCCACCACCTTCACCGGTGGCGTCTCTATTACCGTAACGGGAACAGATATTTCCATCCCCTTTGTGAGACTGTGAGGGGAATTATCATTCAGAATGATATGGGTCATGCCAGCTTTGTAACCCACAAAGCCCTGCACATGCCTGCCCGGCACTACCTCTTCCCGCCGTATCCGGCAGGTCTCACTCCTTGCTCTCTTACGCGGTGAGAATGCCAGAGACCCTCTCCTTGGACTGTGCCTCTTCGCCATTTTACGTGAATGTTACTATAACATTTGCAGTATTTAAATATCATCTCTCTCTTTCTCAATATTTAACCTGGCTATGAAATTGAGATCCGACTGTATATCCTGTCTCATGGAACGAGCGGCATACGAGTGTGAGATGATATTTGGAGATGAAGAAGAAGCAAGGATCGGGGTATTGAAGGAGATTTCATGTCTCTTATGCTCACATCCTGGCGAAAGTGTAACACCCGCATTCATGGGTACGGAGCGAGAGCGGATCTTAAAGATGCGAAGCGGGCTAACAGACCCGCATGCTGATGTAAAAATGAGGAGTAACGAAGTGGCAAAGGCGCTGCTACCCGTTGCTGTTGAATACTTCACCACGCATAGCGACGGTGTAGAAGCGCTTGTGCGAATTGCCGCTGCGGCTAATTCAATGGAATACGGTGTGAAGGGCTACGCTTATGACGATGACGCGTTCAGAACAGAGTTCATGAAAGTACTCAATGAGCGATTGAACTGGAACCGTGATTCGGTATTATCCGCGATAAGTAAGCATGATAAGGTTCTTTATCTGACGGACAACGCAGGCGAGGTGTTCTTTGATGCGTTCGTGGTGAAGAAGCTGGCTGAGATGGGCAAGAAAGTTGTGGTATCGCCGAAGAGCGGTGCTATAATAAACGATGCAACGGTGACCGACTGGCGAGAAGCGGCGGCTTATGTGGATGTACCTTCAACTGTGGATATCGTACCTGCTGCTTCGTGCATCGGAGTCTCACGCGAGGATGCGAGTGAGGAGTTCCTCCATATACTCAATGACGATGAATACCTGGTGATAGCGAAGGGCATGGGCAATTACGAAGCGATATCCGAGTTTGAACAGGATTACAGGCAGCGGTTGATATATATATTGAGGGCGAAATGCATGCCGGTAGCGAGGAGTATAGGAGTGAATAGGGGCGAGCTCGTGGCTAAATTAGTTTGATCGGCGTGTGAAATACACCTTTCTCGGTGATTAGCGCTTCTATCAGCTCGAAGGGTGTGAAATCGAATGCAGGATTATAAACTCTCACATCCGCCGGTGCTATCTGTGTGTCGCCGCAGTATATGAGCTCCTCGGGACTGCGCTCCTCTATTTCTATCTCTTCATAGCCATGCTCGAGGTCGAACGAGGAAGTGGGTGCAGCAACATAGAAGGGTATTCCATGCTCTTTTGCCAGTACAGCGTGCATATACGTGCCTATCTTGTTTATCACACCCTCTTTAACCACCCTGTCAGCGCCCACTATCACACGGTTCACCATGCCTTCTCGCATCACCGCAGCACTCATACTGTCTGTGATGAGAGTAACCGGTATTTTATCCTGCATCAGTTCCCATGTGGTGAGTCTCGAACCCTGGTTCAGCGGTCTCGTCTCACATGCTATCACCTCTATATGCTTACCACGCGATATCGCTGTTCTTATTACACCGAGTGCTGTGCCCCAGTCAACACATGCGAGCCTGCCCGCGTTGCAATGCGTCAGTACGACATCGCCATCTTCAAGGAGCTCACTGCCATAATCGCCTATCCTGCGATTGACTGCGATATCCTCCTCTATGAGCCGGTTCGCTTCCGCAAGTGCGAGCTTTTCCTTCTCCTCGGGTGTCTTGCCCCGCTTCGCTGCACTGTATGCACGATCAATACCGTAGAACAGGTTCACGGCTGTGGGTCGCGCTTTCTTCAATTTCATTAAATAACGCTCAATCTCTTCTCCTTCAGTCGCGGTCTTACATGCCAGGACGACACCGAGTGCGCCAGCAATGCCAAGAGCGGGTGCACCACGGACTTTTAATTCCTTTATCGCTTCTATCAGTTCTTCCACTCGCTCACAGTACACCACTTCATACTCGACTGGCAGTCGCGTCTGATCTATCAGCCGTACCGCCGCTCTATCATCATCCCAGTCAATCGTTCTCATGTCCGTAGTAGGAACTTCAATCCCAATAAAAAGCGGGATAACAGCGTTCTGAGGAATGTTTAATTGTGTGGCTCCGCACGTGCAAATATAAGCAATCTCTAAGCAAACATAACCCCCATCTCTTTCACATTAGCCATGTACTCCCTCTGAGAGTTCATCACTTTCTTTATCGCCTGCTCGAATTCTTCCATCCCCACCGCCTTCTTATTTCGCTTCACGGTTAACATGCCTGCTTCTGTTGCTATCGCTTTTATTTCAGCACCGGTGGCACCATCAGTAAGTGCAGCCAGTTTCAACAGATCAACATCCTTCTTCAACTTCAATCTGGAGGTGTGTATCCGGAATATCTCCACCCTTCCTTCCGTATCCGGCACAGGTATCTCTATAACTCTATCGAACCTGCCAGGGCGTAGTAGCGCGGGGTCGAGGATGTCCGGTCGGTTTGTAGCACCTATTATTCGTACATTACCCCGGGGATCGAACCCGTCTATCTCAGCCAGTAACTGCATCAGAGTACGCTGTACCTCGCGCTCGCCTGAACTACCATCTTCCATTCGTCTCGCTGCTATTGCATCAATCTCGTCAATGAACAGTATAGAAGGTGCTTTCTCTTTCGCCAGTGTGAAGAGCTCACGTACCATACGCGCACCTTCACCTATGTATTTCTGTACCAGTTCGGAGCCCACGACCCTTATGAAAGTCGCAGATGTGCGGTTCGCAACCGCTTTGGCGAGTAGCGTCTTACCCGTACCGGGCAAGCCGATGAGGAGAACACCCTTCGGTGGCTCAACGCCTATACGCTCAAAACGCTCAGGGGCAGTAAGAGGCAGTTCAACAACCTCCCTTATCTCCTCTATCTGGTCCTGCAGCCCACCTATCATCGAATAGTCCACATCTGGCGACTCTATTACCTCCATGCTGTACACAAGCGGGTCCTTCGCCGAGGGTAGCACGCTCACCACCGCCAGAGACTGCTGATTCAGCGCTACACGGGCACCCGGTACAATCTCGCTCGATTCGCACTGCGTGTAGGTCACGAGAAACTGGGGTCCCGTACTGCTCCTCACCACCACATGTTTATCGTCTATTACACTTACTACGGTTGCAACCAGCAGAGGAGGTGCGCGTAATTTCTCCAGTTCTGCCCGTAATCGCTTTATCTCGCGTTCATACCGGATTCGCATCTCCTGATAATATCTGCCCTCCTGTTCTATCTTCTCCAGCCTGTCACGGAGCAGAATGTTCGCTTCCTCCAGCTGCCGCATCTTATCCAGAAGAAATCGTGAGTATCCTTCGTCATATGAAACTGACTTCATCTTACCACCTGATATTTACTTCTCTCTTTGCACCATATAAATAATAAAGGCTATGGAGTGTGAGATATGCGGCGCAGAGATAAAAGGGCGTGCATACTCTATCAATATAGGTACTTCAAAGCTCAAGGTATGCGAAGCCTGTGCACGGTATGGCGTGGCGGCGGTACCGGATAATAGCGCTGCGAGTACTACAACCACAGGAATGCCCGTACAGAAGAAGCGGCTGTATGAGCAGATGGATCTGGAGATAGAAGAAGAGGTTGAGCTGGTGGATTATGGTCGGAGAGTGAAGGCGGCGCGTGAGAAAGCGGGCTTGAAGCAGGAGGAGCTCGCGAAGATGATTAATGAGAAGCAGTCATTGCTCCGAAAGATCGAGAATGAGGAGATGATCCCGACAGAGGAACTGCGGATGAAGATAGAGCGAGTTCTGAAACCTTACTTCGGATGACGGTAGTGATAAAGATAGGAGGGAGCCTGATAGAGTACGGTAGAGAAATCATTCGTCATCTGAACGATTTTGCCGCGGGTAAGTCTCTTGTGGTGGTACCTGGTGGTGGACCATTCGCAATGACCGTCCGGGGACTCGCAGATCAGGTATCAGATGAAGCAGCACACTGGATGGCGGTGCTTGCAATGCACCAGTATGGCATTTTCCTCGCTAATGGTGAGTACCCGGTGGCAGAGAGCATGGAAGAGATAGAGAAAAGCGGTGTAACCATACTATTACCGTACAAAATATTGAAAACTGATGATCTTTTACCGCATACATGGGACGTTACATCAGATACAATAGCGGCATTCGTGGCTTATAAACTCGGCAAGAAGTGCTTCATAAAATTGACAGACGTGGATGGGATACTGAACGGCGTGGGCGAAGTGATGAAGGAGGTGTATCTGAGGGATGTACGTGCGGGCAGCACATGTGTTGATAATGCACTGCCTGGCTTTCTGCTCCGGCACGGTATGCAATGCATAATAGTCAATGGTAAGTATCCAGAGAGGGTGAAGGCAATACTCGAAGGTAAATATAATGACACATGCTGCACGATACTCCGCTGATTATCCCTCCAGTTCGGCAGCACCACGGCACATGAAATACATTGCCACATATTCAGGTAAGGTAACAGTCTCACCCTCTTCCAGCCGGTAGTGTTCACCCTTCAGCTTTATGTATGTGTTACGCGTTGCCCTTATTCTGGTATCGGAATCGCCGAACACAACCGCATCTTCCAGTGGCTGGAAGTCCGCTAAGGAATCGATTTCAAGTGGTTTCACCACCAGACTTGACTTGCCATGGAGTGAAGATGGCAGTCGAATGAGCCGTTTGATGTCGGAAGTGACAGGTTCGTCTGGTCGGTCTGCCGATTCCACGCAGACCGTTCTGGTTACCGATCTCGCTATACCTGCCCATACAGCCGGTATTCGTGAGAATTTCGGTATCTGACCATTTTCTATACGATTCATCACGGTCTCGTCCCGTGCTATCCGGATAACATCCTTTGCCTGTCGCTTATCCATGCCCGTAGCTTTTCTTATGCTTACGAGTGCTTCCTCATCTGGCATATCCGCGATATCGTGCAAGAACCTGATCAAGCCGTTGAGCAATCTCTTACCCCAGCCTTCTGATATCAATATCTGGTTGCCATCACCGGAGGGTTTCAGGAACGCATCCAGCTCCAGTCCGGTCGCAGTGATATAATCGAGTATTTCACGCCGCTCTGTGCTACCAAGTTGTCGCACGCTGTTTTCTGTTATATGGATATGGTAGCCCCGCGAGCCGGAGAATACCACTTCCAGATCGCTTTCATCAAATCCAAAATCGTTAATGAGGAAGTCAATCAATTTCTGTGTCTCGCGCTTCACCAGTTCCAGCAGAGCCTCATACGAGTACTTCTCCTGATCACTCACTATGTGATCGGCATCGAGGTCGAAGATGAGGTCAGCGCCGAGCCATTCCTTCCTGCCCATCGGCGCGGCTGGATACTTATAGATGGCGGCAGAGTGATATACGTGTGCGGGTGCATTCTCGCGTATGTAATTCGTGAGTTCCACATCGGTATTGAAGGCTTTGTGCCTTCGCATCACGACTTTAGCCGGATAATACCGGTCAAAATGGACAAAGCCCCATTCACGCATCCATACCTCGCCCGGGAGCTTCAGTCGCGCATGATTATAATACCGCCGGAATCCAGCATGCACGAACCGCCTCGTCTCTTCGTTCATCATTACACGTGCTTATTTTCAGTCATGATTCTGCTCTTCTTGCTCTTCTTAAACACCCGCACATTTCAGCGGTATATTTTAATAGTAAACATAATATAATTAGAATAGCTATTAATAGAGGGGCCGGTAGCTCAGAAAGGTAGAGCAGCAGGCTCTTAACCTGCCCGTCGGGGGTTCAAATCCCTCCCGGCCCGTTGATTGATGAAGGGTGTTGGAAAGGCATGGGAAGGGATGCTCACAATATAGTTATTCCGGAAAATATCTGCAAATCCCAAGCTCCAGGCTACAAATTCCAAATAATATCCAACAATAAAATTCCAATGACCAAAACAGGAGTTTCTATGAACTACGATGCGCTATCAAGGGATTTGAAGCGGAGCAAACCCACAATCATCAACTACATCTCTTATCTCGAATATGCACTGATACTGAGACGTGTGCGCAACCTCAGACCGGGCTTAATGGCAACCTCGAGGAAGATGAGGAAGGTATATCCCACTAATGTCGCGTTCGCTCGTATCTTCGCTCCTGAGAGCAGTCCCGGAATCGGAAGAGTGATAGAAACTGTCATTTTACAGGAATTAGATGCTGAATACTACTTCCGTGATAATACCACGGAGATTGATTTCATACTGAAGAATGGGAGGATTGTACCTGTTGAGGTGAAGTACGGTAAGAAAGTGGAACTCAAACAGTTCACGCGTGCTTTGAATAAAATCGGACTCGATTATGGATTCGTGATCACCAGAGACATCTACAAGGAGGAGAAAATAAATGGAAAGCGAATACTGATGGTACCCGCATGGGCGTTCGTGCTGTTTAAAGACGAGTTTATTCGATAAATCTTTATTCCCAAAGTTCCGCAGTTTGTTTTGTATTTTGCACTTTGCACTTTGCACTTTGCATTTTGCATTATCGCCACAGCGATTATATTATGCACCCGATATCTGCCTTCTCTACGCCCATCGTCTCGACCTTCACCTGCTCTTTCGTTCTGAATGTATAGAATCTTATAGAATCTTCATCCTCATGCATCATCTCTTTAATATCATGTTTTATCCTTTTGAACTGCGAGTCCGTGAGCTCGCCTTCAAACACCGAGTTCTGCACCCAGTCTAA
>JAODGV010000030.1:0-9730 GCA_025464425.1 Methanosarcinales archaeon
GCCCCTTCGCACCTGTCGGGTTAGGTTCCCCGTGCGGGATGCCGCCATAAGATGCGCATGTGCCAATAGCAACTGCTGCTGCGCACTTCTTCGACAGCCCGTCAATTGTATCGCTGAGCTTGAGAAGCCGCTCCTCGTATTCGCCAATGACGCAGTAAACGCCTGGCGTCGCCCTCGCCTCTTCCGGGATTGCGCCCTCGAGAACCAGTATAAATGGGTCATACTCCCCTTCCATCGCATCAATGAGAACCTTCGCTGCATCTTCCCCCCACTCGAACATAAGCGTCGGATGGTATGCGAGCTTCAGCCCTCCAAGCCCGGGGATAGCTCCAGTTAGAACGTCAATCAGCGTTGGATTGCTCGCCTGCTTGATAGAAATGGTACACCCAGCACAGTCCTGCCCTTCAAGCCATATCAAATTTATTTCTTCAAGACTCATTTCATATTTCCCCTCCATCTTTATATATGTTCATCCTATATATAAAACTTAATGTTTTTTAACGAATATGCACGAATGGGCATTAGCGGAAGCGGTAATCGCAACGGTAATAGAGGAATCGAGAAAAGAAGGGCTGGTAGAGGTAAGAAAAATCAAGCTTAAAATAGGTGAATTACAGCAAATAGAGACCGAGATATTCGAATTTGCATTGAATGAGCTTATAAAAGTTCAAGGCACATTGATAACAAAAATGAAGGTAGAAATGGATATAGAAAGAGCTATTTTTCGATGCCGGGTTTGTGGAAACGAATGGGCTTTTGGAGATGCGTCCAAAATGAGTGAGGAAGAGAGCGAAGCGATACATTTCGCACCGGAAGTTGCTCATGCGTATATCAGATGCCCTTCTTGTAAGAGTCCGGATTTTGAAGTATTGCATGGGCGAGGAATTTTGATAGAATATATAAAAGGCAGGTAAACTTTTGAAAAGGTGTTAGAAACGGTGGACCCAAGAATAAACATCATTGATAAAAGATTAGCAGGGGTAAAGAGAATAATCGCGGTATCAGGCGGAAAAGGTGGTATTGGTAAGAGTTTAACCGCTGCCGTGCTTGCACTGACTCTATCAGAGTTGGGTCACCGTGTCGGACTGCTGGATCTGGATTTATCTGCGCCATCCACGCACGTGATATTGGGGATAGAGGGTTTGTATCCAGAGGAGGATAAAGGACTCGTTCCGCCTGAGATTCATGGGATAGAAATAATGAGCATCGTTTATTTCAGCGGTGACAATCCCACTCCGCTCAGGGGTATTGATATTTCTAATGCGATGCTGGAATTGCTTGCCGTTACGAGATGGGGTCCTCTGGATTTCCTTATTGTTGATACGCCGCCTGGCATCGGTGATGCAACGCTGGATGTAATAAGATGGCTGAAAAGGGCGGAATTTTTGGTGTTGACAACATCATCAAAAGTAGCACTGGAAACGGTGAAGAAAGTAATAAGAATGCTCAGGGAATTGAACGTGCCAGTAATCGGAGTTATCGAGAATATGAGGATGGGGGGTTCCGGGCTGGTGCGGAGGGAACTAAAAGAAGTGCCTGTCTTGGGCGAGATAGGGTTCGATGATAAGATAGAGGATTCGATAGGTGAAGTGAATAAGCTGTTAGAGAGCGATTTCGCAGCGAGTATAAAGGAGATTGTCATGAGAAATCCAGGGTTCAAATTGAGCTCATATCACTTTTAGGGGTGCACCTCTGCTTCTGCTGATACAGGACCAGCTTTTTATTTTGATATCTATATCTCATTAAGCTAAAGGTGTGAATGATGCCGGAGTGTGGTAGAGGTATCCCTTGGGACTGTGGATCCCAAGACCTGGGTTCGAATCCCAGCTCCGGCCTGCACCACAGTATTTGATGGATATGGAGCCCGGTAAATTGGTGATAGCCATCTCTCTGGCTGGTGTCGGTGTTCTGTATTGCATCGCAACGGTGGTGAACCCGCCCCACGTGCCTCTGGATTCGATTGCAAACCATAATAATGAACTGGTAAAGACAGGTGGTATCGTCACCGCATTAAGGCACTCAGGTAGTGGAAATACGATAGTGGAGATAACAGCGAACGGGACCTCGCTGCCTGTGTTTGTTCGTTCCTCTTCAGGTTTGGACCTGAGATACGGTGATGAGATAGAATTAGAAGGCAGGGTATACCGGTACAGGGACAATTACGCGATCACAACCGCGGGAGAGAATATCAGGAAGATAAATTCCAGTAGCGATATCTATTTCGTTGCCGAGATAGCCGGGCAACCCGATGCATACAGGGGCAGACGTATACGTGTTATAGGCAATCTCAGTAAAGTTTACACGAATGTATTCTATCTCGATCGTATGCGAGTAGTAGTAACGGGAGCGAAGCGCATGCCACGCGTTGAGGAGGGTGATAGGCTCGTAGCTGACGGCGTCCTTGTTTACAATACCGATGAGCTGCGGTACGAATTGAAGCTCATCTCTTTATCTTACCCTCAAGCCAGCCAGTACTCGCCTCAGTAGCATTGAACTCGGGTACAAACGGCTTTATGTCTAACAGCGGTGTACCCTCTATCGCATCTATGCCTCTGACCCGCAGTATATTACCACTTCTGCTCAATAGCCGTACGATGGACAATCCTATTGGATTCGGTCTGTTTGGCGATCGTGTGGCGAACAACCCATGTGGCTCTTTATCCCATGGCGTATGTACGAGTAACGAGTATGAATTGGATTTATGCAGCCAGTATAGGAGTATGATATGAGAGAACCCCTCTATATCCCTCAACCCTTCTGCATACGGCTTAAAGACTTCTATCTCAGCTATCAATTCTGATCTGCTGGACTGCCGCGGGCATTCGCTCAGGTTCTTATACGGGCTGTGGATCACCCCTATGGGTGTCAGTTTCATCTCCATCATCTGACTTATCCATAAGCTCCAGCGCTTTATAAAGGCTCTCGTTCACTCCTTCCATCCGATTCGCAGCCTCCATTATCGCATCATATACCCCGATGTCAAACCCTTTAGCCGTCTCAGCCCAGCGTCTGTACTCACGCCCATGCTCCTCATTATGCTCCTGCCAGTGTGCAAGTAATATCTTCAACTTTGCTCGTGCTTCCTCTTCTCTATCCATATTCTTATATATCCCCATGTTAATATATCATCTTAAATGCGATATATGCCATTAAAGCGATAAATACGTATCTTAAACAGGTTGCGGACAGCCTGTGTGCTACTGTTGCACCCATATAAGCGACAGGGACGCTTGTCGTCATCAGACATGCCCATACCGCGAAATTCACATAACCGATCGAGAAAGGTGGTAATCCCGTGACAGAAAGCCCGCTTATCAGATACGAAATTGCACCCGCGATACTCATGAAAGTCATTACCAGGAGTGATGTGCCGATCGCATGATGCATATCGAATTTCAGCAGAAGCGTGAGTGCCGGTACGATGATAATGCCTCCTCCAATACCAAGCATACCACTTATTATACCTGTTATAAATCCAAGAGGTAGCAGAACCAGCAGTTCAGTTCCGGGCATTGTCTCAGCATCTGGTATATCCGGTGGTTTTGATACCAGCATCCGAAGTGCGACAATTGCAACAACGAGCCCGAATATCTGCCTCAAAATAGTTTCGGGCATGAATTTAGATGTGAATACAGCACCGGCAACGGCGCCAAACGCGCCAGAGATGCCCATTATCACTCCCGGTCGCAACCATACCATATCCTTTCTCCTGTGGGCGTTCATACCGCTCAGCGCGGTGGGGAACACAACGAGGAGGTTAGTCCCAAAAGCGAGCTTTATAGCGATCTGATCCGGTATACCGAGCGCCGTGAGTACGAAGAACGTCACGGGCACCATAATTGTACTTCCACCTATGCCAAGTAGACCACTGGCAAACCCCACGCCGGCACCCGTTAAGATCAGGATTACCGCTGCGACCGGTAGTTCCATAATTCGTTCCTAACGCAGGTCTCACAGATAAAGGATGGATATGGGCGAAGCGAAAGGAAAGGAAGTAAAAATAGAAAAATACTTAATATAGAAAGAACAGATTGAGAGATGGCAGTGGCTAAGGATAATAAGAGCATGAAGAAGGAGAGGGCAGCGGAATCCGCAGTATCCTTGGTGAAGGATGGCATGGTGGTCGGACTGGGTACGGGTTCCACAGCGGAGCTTGCGATAGCGAAACTGGGTGAGCGAGTGAAACGAGAGGAGCTGGATATTCTCGGCGTTCCTACTTCGCTCAGAACAGAGATGATCGCAATCGAATCCGGCATTCCTCTCACCACGCTCTCGGAGCATCCTTCACTTGACTTCTGTATTGACGGTGCAGATCAGGTTGATTCAAAATTGAACCTTATCAAAGGTGGCTGGGGCTCCCATACGCGGGAGAAGATAGTATCATATGCATCGAAGAGGTTTATTGTCTGTGTTGATGATAGCAAGCTGGTAGAGCAGTTGAACAGCCCGGTTCCTGTTGAGGTGTTACCTTATGCGGTACGTGTGGTAGAAGCCCAGGTGAGAGAACTGGGTGGTGCACCCGTGTTGAGGAAAGAGGGTAACAGGGGCGGTTATTTCGTCACGGAAGGTGGTAACCTGCTAATAGATGCCGATTTTGGTGTTATAAATAATCCAGAGGAGCTGGCTGTGGCTCTTTCTTCTGTTGTTGGCGCGATAGAGCATGGTATTTTCACCAATGCCTCGGAAGTGCATGTGGGAGGAGAAGGTGGGGTTGAAGTATTGAGGAGATGAGGAATTGATATGAAATTGCTGGTAAGTCCGAGGGATATAGAAGAAGCGAAGGCGGTGATTCAGGGTAATGCAGACATAGTGGATGTGAAGAACCCCGCAGAAGGCTCGCTTGGCGCGAATTTCCCGTGGGTTATCAGATCGGTGAAGGAGCTGGTGAGACAGGAATGTGGTGAGACGGTAGAGGTGAGCGCGGCGATAGGGGACTTCAACTATAAGCCCGGTACTGCCGCTTTAGCCGCTACTGGTGCTGCGTCCGCCGGTGCAGAATACATAAAGGTTGGACTCTTTGCAATAAGAGACCGGCGGGAAGCGATAGACCTGCTCTCGGCTGTGGTCAAAGCGGTGAAGAGTGTTGAAGCCACGAAGAAAGTAGTTTGCGCTTTCTATTCAGATTATAGAAGAATAAACTCGATTTCACCGCTTGAAATCGAAGAGATAGCGAAAGCGGTGGATATAGACGTGGCAATGGTTGATACGGGCATAAAAGACGGGCGGTCCACACTGGAATTCATGAGTGGTGACGAACTCCGGCGGTTCGTTGTGGTTTCAAAAGCGCATGGGCTCGAAACAGCAATTGCAGGCTCGCTCAAGTTCGAGGACGTACCCCGCATAAAGGAGATCGCACCTGATATAATAGGAGTGAGGGGTATGGTCTGCGGTGGAGATCGGAGTACGAGAGTGAAGCCAGAGCTTGTGCGAGAATTGAAGCAGATGGTTGTCTGAGATATTTTTTTATATGTGTAAACAATTATACATTGCCCTCTTCGAAGAGTAGTATGATGTGAGGTGATTACTATGGGCAAACGGGGGGCGACATAGAAGCCGTATTGTACGGTCCCTGCGGTAGCTAAGGAAGAGCGATGACCGTAAGTGGTAACCACAATACGGTACACTTAAACTTATAATATGCAAATGACTTTTTTAAGTGTTTTAATAAACAATAGAAGGAGGGTTTGATATGGCAGATGAAGAGGAGATAGAGCGAATAAAAGCGAAGAAGCTGCGTGCGATGGAGGAGCGAATGAGGGCGTCGAGAGGCAGGAATAGTAGCGAGGGTGTAATTGACCACCCGCTGACCATTACAGATAGTAGTTTTATGGAGACGGTGAGGAAATATCCACTGGTTGTGGTGGACTGCTGGGCTCCGTGGTGCGCCCCCTGCAGGATGGTCGCACCGGTGATAGATGAACTGGCACGTGAACTCGCAGGCAAGGTCGTGTTTGCGAAACTGAACGTGGATGAGAATCCGCGTGTTGCCGCTGAATTTGCTATCATGGCTATACCCACCATGTTCATCTTCAAGAACGGAGAGCCCGTGGATGTTATTCAGGGTGCGTTACCGAAACAGCTATTGGAAGCACGGGTGAGGAAGTGGATTTGAAATGATATGAATGGTGCGAGACGGAGCGAGTTAGAAATAGAGATTGTAAAGAGGTTTGCCAGTCTGGGCTATCAGGTACAGCCAGACGCTGTTGAGCTGCTGATGCGGTACAGCGAGCGTGGAGTTGAGCTTGATGAGCTATCACAGAGGCTGGCAAACTCGCTTAAATCTTCTACCACGTTTGTCATTTCCTCTGACCAGATAGCAGAGATACTCAAACTGCGCGACTCAAACATAGCACCACCACCTGATATCATCAAATCATTTAACCGTAGAGATGGTAAGAACAGTGATTTTTTAGCGCATTTCATCAGTAGATACGATGAGCTGAGCGGTATAATAAAGAAGCGGCTGAGCTGTTCACAGATAAGAGCTGTAAGGAACATGAAATCAGGGGATGAGGTATCAGTGGTGGGTATGGTCTCTTCGGTGAACAGGACAGCGAGAGGCAATCTCTTAGTGGATCTGGAGGATCCATCAGGTCATATCCCGGTGGTCATGCCACACAATAACGAGATAATACCGGATGAGGTGATCGGTATTACCGGTGTTCTGAGCGAAAGTGGTTACCTGTTTGCACACAGGGTGGTCTATCCTGATATACCGATACAATCTTCCTCACAGACTTCTTTACCGCTCACCGCTTCATCTTCTCGTATCTATGCTGTATTCATATCAGATATGCATGTGGGTAGCAAGACTTTTCGTGAAGATGCATGGTACAGTTTCGTTGACTGGCTGAATGAGATATCGGAGCGTATCAACATCGGGTATCTACTCATCGCGGGTGATATCGTTGATGGCATAGGTGTATATCCCGGTCAGGAAAGTGATCTGGCAATCATGGACATAGAGGAGCAGTACCGTACAGCGGCAAGATGTCTCAGCTCTCTGCCCGATGGCATACATGTTGTGATATCACCGGGCAACCACGATGCAGTGAGGAGTGCGGAACCACAGCCGCCATTGCATACGAGATTCCAGCGCTTATTCCCTGACTTCTGTTTCGTGAGCAATCCCGCATATGTGAAGGTAGGTAACCGGGTGGTGCTGATCTATCACGGGCAATCTTTTGACGATTTCGTCAATTCTGTATCTCGATTGAACTATTCAAAGCCTGAGGAGATGATGATAGAGATGCTGAGAAGGCGGCATGTAGCACCAATATATGGCAACAGTGTATCAATCTACCCGAACGGGCACGATTACGGCGTGATAAACCCCATTCCTGATATAATTCACTGTGGTCACACGCATACGGTGGGAATGGCGAGATATCGTAATGTACTGGCGCTTAATTCCGGAACATGGCAGTCACAGACGGAATATCAGAAGAAGCGAGGTATAACTCCCGTTGTTGGCTGTGC
The DNA here is from genome assembly GCA_025464425.1 of Methanosarcinales archaeon. Lineage (GTDB taxonomy): Archaea > Halobacteriota > Syntropharchaeia > Alkanophagales > Methanospirareceae > G60ANME1. The sequence continues at coordinate 7,480 of JAODGV010000030.1, forward strand.
CATACTTGTAGAACTCACGCAGCTGAAGACGAAGGTGGTAGATTTCAATAATAACGAGAAATGAAGCGCAAACTTGCCAATATCTGTAACCGGGTTCGAGATCGTGTGTACAGGGAATACGAGACCTTACTGGAGGAAGAGATAAAGGAACGTAACCTGCCGGAACATGTGGCTGTAATCATGGATGGCAACAGGCGATTTGCGCGTAAGCTCGGCATTTCTACGAAGGACGGCTACCTCCATGGCGCGGAAGTGACGGAACGAGTGATTGAGTGGTGTTTTGAGCTTGGTATAAAACAACTCACGATATATGCGTTCTCGGTCGAGAACTTCAATCGTACGGTAGAAGAGAAGCAGCAGCTGTTTGAGCTCATGCGGGCGGAATTTGATAAATTGAGCAGGGATGAACGTGTACATAGCCGTGGCGTACGGATAAAAGCGATAGGGAATCTCGAACTGCTACCTGAGGATGTGAGGGAAGCGATACGTAAGGCAGAACATGCGACCGAGCGATACAGGCGGTACCGATTATTCATTGCGGTGGCATACAGCGGCAGGATGGAGATCGTGGATTCGGTACGAATAATAGCGGGTATGGTGAAGAGTGGACTGATAACTGCCGATGAGATAGATGAAGAGACAATATCACGCCACCTGTATATAGGCGAGCAGGGCGGTGAGGCGAAGATCGCTGTTGATTTGATAATAAGAACGGGTGGCGAGATGCGATTGAGCAATTTTGTACCATGGCAGGCTTCGGGCAACGAGTGTGCGGCTTATTTCTGCGCACCTTTCTGGCCCGAGTTCAGGCGAATAGACCTGTTAAGGGCAATAAGGACCTATCAGGAGCGAGATGAAGAACGGAAGCGATATACCGTGATGAGAATGTTGAAATTAGCGAGAGCTTTATCGTAGTAATGTAACAGGTATGTATCTACCTGGATACCAGTTTCTCTATCATGACTTATCTTTACCGGTGGTTCCATTATATCACCTCTGAAGAACGCGCCATTTCAATAACACGCCCTCATCCAGCTCTTCCATGCTTATGAGTCTCAGCCGTAATAGCTCGTCCGGGCGAATGAAACCCGTACCACCCACGGGTGTTGGTGCACTATCACCGCCTATTATCATATTGCCAATATAGATATAAATCTCATCAACCAGCCCATGACAGAGGAGAGACCAGTTGAGCGTACCGCCACCCTCCACCATCAGCCTCTTAACACCCTGACTACATAACAGATACAGCAGTTTTTCGAGGTCAACCTCGTCCTTACCGCAGACCATGATATCCGCTTTAGCCCCCAATCGATCTATATCCTCAACAATAGCACGTTCTGAAACCGCAATTATTCGTCTGCCCGTGCCTACATTCAGAATATCCGATTCGACTGGCGTTCTTGCCACGCTATCCACAATCACGCGTACAGGATTCTCAGGTAAGCCTGAATTCACCCGTTCTTTACGCCTCTTCGCTGATTTCACGGTCAATGAAGGGTTATCCGCGAGGACGGTACCTATACCTACCATGATAGCATCGCTACTCGCCCTCAGCGAATCAACCCGCTCAAAATCTTCTGCACCGCTTATCCTGAGCTGTTCTCGCCTCACGGTGGAAACTTTGCCATCGGCGCTCATCGCCATGTTTATGAATACAAAGGGGCGGTTATTCGCATTCATATTCATATATCGCTTCAAAATATATCAACCTCATCGAGACAATTGTGGCATACGGTCTTCTTCTTCACCGGTTCACCCGTGATGCCGGGCGTTGTGATGCCTTTTATGCGGTGTGCGGGGTGTGTGTCCTCTATCTTTACTTCTATTGCACATTCTTTACAGAGTGGAATACCGCAATTATCGCATCTGACTACCGCTTCCCTCTTCTTGCATATGCCGCAGGTCGCTTCCATCGTCTGATTCAGTAGTTCCTTATAAGATTTATATTTATAAAACGCAAAACAAAAATCCGTGGCTCATAACAGAGGGATGTTAAAAATTAATTGTATTTTAAATATTTTCAAAAAATATTTCAACAGTTTGAAATAATAATTGCTTCTATCGTGCCTTTTAAATACATTCCTTTTTGAACTTATAGTAGGAGGTGAAAAATGGAAGAAGTGAAACAGAATAGAAAATCACTGAGAGAGGACAAGAAAGGATTTACAGGGCTGGAAGCAGCTATCGTTTTGACAGCGTTCATCGTCGTCGCTGCGGTATTCTCATACATGGTGCTCGGTGCAGGGTT
>JAODGV010000030.1:9805-10158 GCA_025464425.1 Methanosarcinales archaeon
TTCTTCAGCACAGAGAAGGCAAAAGCAGTAGTGCACACAGGTGTGGAACAGGCGACCTCTTCCGTCGAACTCGCTGGTGATGTGATTGGTGGCGGAAATACCAGTGCAAATAAAGTGGAAAATGTAACTTTATACTTACAGCTGACCGCAGGTGAGAATCCAGTTGATATGAATAAGCTAACCATCACCTATGCCGATGAATACATATATAACAGCAGTCTCACAAGAAATACTACCGCTGATTCTAATCTTCCTGCTGGACAATGGAACTACACATGGCCGAAGGATCGTACTGGAAGCGATCTCTCTGACGGTGACAACATGCTTGAAGCGAATGAGAAAGTGAAAGTGAT
>JAODGV010000031.1 GCA_025464425.1 Methanosarcinales archaeon
AACGAATAATGTAGCAGAGATACGAAGCCAAGGCAGTTACTTCTTCCTGACAAATGCATTTTTGAACGTGACATACCCACCTGACCTCGAGCCTGAGGTGCCAACGCGAGTGAAAGCCACTGCCGACTCTTCGTATGATATCCCCATAACAATCCACAACTGGGGCAAGAGCAAAGCGAAGAATTTCAGTGTGATTGTATCCATTGATGGCAAGGAGGTCTATAACAGTACCATTCCAGAGATAAACGGTGGCGATAGCAAAACCTTGAACATTCCACAAAAGGCACCACTCGTAGAAGGTTTTGTTATGCTTGATGTCAATGTCTCGGTAGACCCTCCTGATGCGGCGCACCCTTATGGCAATGTGAAGGAACTGATAAACCAGTACCGCAATGGCGAGAAGAATAACATCTGGAATGGCACGGTAACGGTCAAGGTCAATCCACCAGGCTGGAGCCGATATCCAGGTGGTGGCGGCGGCACTGGCGGCGGCTGGGGCACTGGAACCGGCACAGGTGAAGGCTCAGGCAGTGGTCCGGGCAGAGGCGTAGCAGGCGGCACCGGAGAAGGAACAGGTGAAAGCAGTGGTAAAACCATCACAGGTTATTTGATGAAAGGGCGTGTGGTCACGAGTGCAGCAGGAGGCAGGTGGTGGTGGCAAGGGCGAGTTCTCATTCTTCAGGTTTTTAGTCCAGCTCCTGATGCTCGCAATAGCGGCTTTGCTCATCTGTACCGGCTATATGCTGGAGCGGCGGCGGCATAACAACAGACTTTGAACTTGAAAGCGCTTCACCAGCTTTTCAACGCGTGATGCTTCCGTTTCGATGTGATGAAAAGGCAGAGTGGCATCGTCTTAACCAGAAATTATCTTATTTGTACTTACACTACATGCTTATACGGCAATATATGGAAGATGTCACGCCGACTGGAAGTGATAGGTATTGAGGGGCTACCGGAGATAAGGGAGGGAGATGACCTGGTAGCGTTATTGCTCGATGCCATTGCTGATATGGGCATTACGATAGAAGATAATGATGCGATTGTAATAACCTCAAAGATAATCTCAAAGAGCGAGGGGCGTGTCATATCGCTATCGGACGTGCATGTGAGCGAAGAAGCGGCGAAGATAGCTGCGGATACTGATAAGGACCCGCGAATCGTTCAACTCATACTGGACGAGTCTCGTGAGCTCGTTAGAGTGGGTAGAAACACGATAATAGTGGAGACGCGGCACGGATTTGTATGCGCGAATGCGGGAATTGACGAATCGAACGTAGAAGCGGGAAAGGCGGTTCTGCTACCTGAAGACCCGCAGGCGAGTGCCGTTCGGCTCAGACATGCAATAGAAGAACGAACCGGCAAGTGCGTCTCTGTCCTTGTCTCTGATACCTTCGGCAGGGCGTTCCGTAACGGTGTCACCGGCATCTGCATCGGTGTATCCGGCATACCGGCATTGCTGGATCGGCGTGGTGAGATAGATCGGTTCGGTAAGGTCGCGCGAATAACGAAGGAAGCGGTAGCTGATGAGGTATGTGCAGCCGCGAACCTTGTCATGGGCGAATTCAGTGAGGGCATTCCAATCGCAATAGTAAGAGGCATAGAAGTGTTGAAGCGCTGTGAATCTGATATAAGGGACGTTCTATTCACCCGGGAGGAGGACCTCTTCAGGTGATTGCTTTTGTACAGTAATTGAGTTTATGCCACCCCTCTCAGATCCGGTATGTCTGGATTGAGCCATTTACTTACCTCGTGCCGGGCGGTTGGTGGCTCCCCACGTCTCATCTTAGCCACATACTTCTGTAACATCTTTGACATCCGCGTAGCAGCCAGACTGAGCAGCCAGCTCTTTATACTCTTATCCTTCCTGTACATTCTCAACAGTCGTGGTACCACCTTCAGGTCATGGTCCACACATTCACCCATCAATTGCCAGTGCTCTGGCGTCATCTTCGCCATATTGAACGATTCCTCGTTGTCCAGCACAGAGCCTCGCATGGATACGAAGTTCATCGGTACCACGAGCGATAGAGTTGAGGTCTTCTTCAGGTCTTCCACCAGTTCTATACTCCTGATAACATCATCTGTGGTCTCACCCGGCAGTCCATTTATCATTGTTGCAGCGCAAATCCAGTTGTTATCATCAAGGATACCAAAAGCATGGAGTACCACCTCACGCCATCGTTCCGGTGGGGAGGGTAAGACTTTACCTCGCATATGCTTTGCTATCAATCTCGCACTACCGGTCTCTATACCGGTCTGCGCACCCAGCCAGTTCATCTCCTCTATCTTTGAATAGCACAGCTCCGCAACTTCTCTCACCAGTTCGGGATTATGATACACCGTAGCGAGCGCTATATGGCTCGTTCCTATATCTGTTATCCCCGGTACCGATGCCACTCGCCTGAACAGTGCAAGTACACGCTCTTTGTTCGGCGGTATACCTCTGGCACCGTACCGTAGCACATCCTCGGCATGCAGGCAGATAGAAGTCTGACCTGCCCTGATATTCGTCTCTACATCGCGTACGATATGCTCTATGGGCAGGTAACGGAGCCGCTGCAGGTTCGGCGTGCAAAAAGAGCAGCCGCGCCCGCAACCCCGCCCTATCTCCACCAGTCCGTGAATAGTAGCACCTATTATATTCGGTATCTCTTCTGGCTCAGGCTCCTCACCCTTTATTATCCGCGGCAGTTTCTCACCCTCCAGTATGCATCTGAACGTCTCGGGTACCGTTATCTCTCCCTCGCCAAGATGCACATAATCTATGTTCAGTCTGTCCATCACCTCTTCATCCGCTAACTGCCACGCCGCTTTACCGCCGACCACCACGATCTTCTCCTTCATTACCGGATTGCGCATCAGCTCAAAGAACTTCACACGATTGTACGGTGGTCCTGTATCCAGCATATCAACGAATTCCGAGGTCGGGGGATTGATACCCATGAAATCATGACCGCTAATACCTATTATCTCTGTTCGCTCGCCTGCAACGCGGCTCAAATCACGTGGATGTACTACCGCAACCTCATCGGCACCGAATACTTCAGCCAGTGCCGCCTCTATTACCCTCAGCCCGAAATCGGCATAAAGCGCACGCCCGTTCTTGCGTGGCACCGGCGGCGCCCACACACTGAAATAGAACCAGTCAGGCAGGATACCCCGGGGCATGCACGTGGAGAACCCAACGAATATACCCCAGCGGTATTTGCTCATCATCGTCTCATCTGCGGTGAGCACGATCCTGGGACTGAAATTATGCTTATTCAGTGCCACTCTTCATTCCTCTTCTATTTTCTCCGCTGCGTGCTCCACACGCTTCAAATAAGCCATTGCGTGCTCTATCTTACTGTTAAGATGTTCAAGCTCTTTTACGCCCTCCAGATCTTTACCGAGCTGACTGAGGTAGTCCTTAATCCGGTCAAGCTCCGCCTTTATCAATGCCACGAAATTAACATTCGCTATGTATAGATTCTTCCTGAAACGCCTCACTCGCTCTACCAGACCCATCCGTATGAGCGTATTGAGGTAATTGATGGTGGAGGAATAAGCATAGTTGGTCCTTCTTCCTATCTCCTCCGCGGTGAGTGGCTCGCAGGTGGTGGCGAGTACAGCATATACCATACTGCAACCCTCACCCAACCCCCAGTTCACCATCATCGCTTTCACCCGCCTCACCGCTCGCTCTACCGGCTCGTCCATCATAAATATGGAATATATCATAAATATAAAAAATGTTATCATCAAAAAACCGTTACTTTTATATATCTCTTAACCCCTTCTCTTAAAAAGGTGAGGTAAAGAAGAGATGAAGGCAAGATATAAGTTTGCATTTACGCTTTGCCTGCTCCTTGTTCTTACAGGTCTGGCATCTGCACAGGAAGAAGGAGGAGCAGCAGGGGGAGCCACAGACAGCGGCTGGATCGCTATATCGGCAGGGATTGCAATGGCGGGTGGTGCAATCGGTGCAGGCTTTGCAATATCAAGTACGGGTACCGCAGCGGTTGGCGCTACTGCCGAGAAGCCCGAAATTTTCGGGCGGGTATTGATATTCGTCGCGCTCGCAGAGGCTATTGCCATATACGCACTCCTGATTGCATTCATGCTGTGGACGAAGGTATAGATAGCAGCGAGTGCAGAGGTGTAAATGTGGAACATAGCAAAGGTAAAAGAGAAACTCAGGGGTAATATTTTTTTGTGCGCACTCCCCTACTCCATTCTTATCTCGGGTCTTACCATCATCGGCTTATTTTGTGGCTTCTTCGCCGGATCGGGCAGTGATACCGCTGCTTTCCTGCTCGCTCTCTTATTCTCGTTCACCGGATTCTTTGCCGGTATTCTTGTAACTTACATACTCGTGAACGGTAAAAATAAATGGTGATCAAAATGGTTGAGGGGCTACCGGAGCAGGGTAAGATATGGTATAATGGCAGGCTTGTAGCCTGGGATGAAGCGAAGGTGCACGTGCTTGCACATGGTCTCCATTATGGCTCGGGTGTATTTGAGGGTATAAGGTGCTATGCGACCGATAAAGGCTCGTTCATATTCAGATTGAGCGATCATATAGCCAGATTGTATCGGTCTGCCGAGTTATATAAGATGGAGATACCCTACACCAGGGACGAGTTGATCAGAGCGATAAAGGATACAATCAGGGCTAATGGACTGGATGCCTGTTATATACGCCCAATAGCATTCTATGGCTTTCACCATCTGGGCGTGAATCCCGAAGGCTGCCCCGTGGATTGCGCTATTGCGGTATGGCGCTGGGGCACTTATCTGGGCAAAGAAGCACTGGAGAAGGGCATAAGGTGCACATTCTCTTCATGGCGCAGAATAGACCCGAAGACATTACCGGTAACTGCGAAGGCTACCGGGCATTATCTCAATTCGTTGCTCGCTGTGCTGGACGCTAAGGAGCGAGGCTTCGATGAGGCGATAATGCTCGATAATCGTGGATACGTGGCAGAAGGACCCGGAGAGAATATATTTGCAGTTAAAAATGGCATGATTTATACGCCTGCAATCGAATCTTCCATTCTGCCGGGTATCACCCGCGCTTCCGTGATCGAACTCGCCCGGGATATGGGTTATGAGGTGGAGGAGAGGCTGGTGAGACGCGAGGAACTGCTGGATGCTGATGAAGTATTCTTCACGGGCACAGCGGCGGAAGTATCGGCGATAAGAGAGATAGACGGAGTTATGATAGGCGAAGGTAAGCGTGGCAAAATAACGGCAGAGATACAGAACAGGTTCTTTGATGTCGTGAATGCCAGAGACGAGCGCTACATGAGATGGCTCGAGCCGGTGTGAACCTGCATCACCGCACCACCTCCACTCTTCTCTTCGATTCTTTATCAGCATGGAGATGAAGCCCGAGATCATTCAGATATCGAGCGGAATAAGTGTTCTTACCATGGATCAACAGCTCCACCAGATCCTCTATTTCATCTATGTCCACACTCATGAAGAACGAATCGTGCACACCACAGCTCATATTGCATAGCGCAGCTCGCTCTAAATGCTCAATGCAACTCAGTCCATAGTAAGATACAGAGAATAGCGAAGGCTTACGCAGTAGCAGTGCGTTTGTCCCACCTCGCCTGCCCGGTGAAACTATCACATCCTCATTACGATTTATCATCTCGTTTATGCTATCCGGCGTTACCAGCGGTATATCCGCCATTATTATCAAAATCGGCTGTTCCTGCCCGGATATTGCCGTATTCAGTGCCTCATTCAACCCCCTTTCATCATACTTCACTTCCATAGCCCCGATTTCTATCTCTTCTACTGCAAAACCACCACTGGTCGCCAGTATCTCAATCTCATCTATCATGGATTTCGATAGCGCTGTCAGAACATCGTTCAGCATCATCAATGCGAGCTCCTCTCGCTCCTCCAGTGTCAGTAAGCGCTTAAGCCTTGACTTCGCGCCTCTTCTCTTGAACGGGACGATCGCCTTCAACTCCACTGCTGTTTCAATTCTGTCACCAGTGATTCAAACTTATCGCGCATTATCCTCGCCGCCTCCATCACTATCTCATCCACAGGTAGCGAGCCATCGCTCTCAACAGTGAATATAAAAGCCTGTGATGAGCCTCTCTCGTCCGGCAACTCCTTGAAAGTACAGATGGTCACTGGTTGCCATTTCGCATGGTCTCGCCCTCTACCCAGCCTCGCAATGGCTTCAAGTGATATCTTCTGCCTCGCCACAGTCCTTATACCACTGATTTCCTGCTCGGTTGAGACCAGCTTGACTATCGGTATGTTCCCCAACGCAGGCTCTACGCCCGGGTCAGATGAAATCAGCTCCTTTGAGTATACTACTGTATAGCCAACACGTTCAGGGCTCTCCGCTTTCAATGTCAGTGATATAGCATCCTCTTCGCTATACTCGTGTATGTCCGCGGCTTTTAGCGGTATCAAGCCCAGCCTCAGCGCTAACTGCTCATCATACAGTAAAGATGTGTTTTCATATATGTTCACCTCATCAATGGCGAGCTTGGGCACCTCCGCAATCATCGCGCGTCTCAGCGCGTTCACGAACCGAACCTTCACACCCGATACGACAAATCTGACTTCGTTATCCTTTTGATACTCCTTCTTTATTTCCATAACTCATTATACCATCATTACATTATACGCGCCTGCCTCGCTTGCCACCCGGGCGTCTTGTACCATCATGCGGTATAGGTGTAACGTCTTCTATCCGCCCTATTCTCAACCCAGCACGTGCAAACGCTCTTATTGCAGCCTGCGCGCCTGGCGCGGGTGTCCGTGTTTTACGACCCGAAGCAGCCTTCACCTTCACGTGTATTCCGATGATGCCACGATCCTTCAGTTTGTCTGCGAGCTGCGACGCCATGAGCATCGCGGTGTACGGTGAACTCTCATCACGGTCTGCCTTCGCTATCATACCGCCGGATGCCCTTGCTATCGTCTCCGCACCCGTCATGTCTGTTATCGTGATGATGGTATTGTTAAAAGACGAATATATATGAGCAACAGCCCATTTCCCTTCACCCTCCGGCATCGTTCATCAACCCTCCCGTTTATAAAAATCAATCCCCTGCTCCTCATCTACACTGACTATGTAGGATGGGACGGTAACCCTCCGGTTATTCACAGCGATATGCCCGTGAACGATGAGTTGCCTGGCATGTTTGAGCGAATTAGCCAGTCCCTTCTTATATACCTGCGTCTGCAATCGCCGTTCAAGTAGATGTTCCACATCCAGTGCGAGCACATCCTCCAGCTTGCCTGTCTCGTCCACTATGCCTCGTCGTTTAAGGCTGGCAAGTATCTCTTCCTTCTTCCTCATTGTATGTTCCGAAGGTTTCATGCCCGCGATCTCCGCAAGGATGTTCCTCACTTCTCGCCTGTACTTCTTTATTATGCTCAGCGCCTTCCATATCTCTCGCTTGTTCTTCAGCCCATATTTGTCAGCCAGGTCCCGTTCCTCCTTTATTCGCTGCAATACCCATGGTCGTCTCGGACGCTCGTACTTCTTCTTACTTCGCTTTGGATGCCCCACCTTTACCACCTCCGGTACGTGCCAGTGTCTTCTTCCTTATTACGCCCACAACCATGCCTTTACGACCCGTGGACTTTGTTCGTTGCCCACGCACTTTCAACCCCCGTTCATGCCTTATACCGCGATAAGACCTTATCTTACGTAATAAATTCAGGTCGTCCCTGAACTTGAGCATCAGGTCTGAACCCATTATATGTTTATCCTCGCCGGTAAGCAGATCCCTGCGCCTGTTCAGCATCCACCACGGTAATCGCTTCTCAGCACTGCTTATAGCCACTTTTAACCGCTCTATCTCCGCGTCTGAGAGCTCACCCATCTTCCTGCGCGGGTCTATGCCCGCAGTTGCCACTATCGTCTCTGCAACTCTACGCCCTATACCCTTTATACCACACAGTGCGTATGGTACCTGCCTCTTACCCTCAAGGTCGGTATCCAGGATCCTGACTATATGCCTGAATTCCCCATTACTCTTATCCATTGCTGCTTCTACCTCTTTATTTTTAAATAATAAATATTTAAATCAAAATAAAATGGGACACGTTCGTGTAAATGTGCACATTAAGAACGA
>JAODGV010000032.1 GCA_025464425.1 Methanosarcinales archaeon
AAATGCCCGGTCTGTACCAGTGATGTAGACCTTAACTGGAAGATAGGCCCTTACTGTGGTGCGGATATCGGGATAAAGAAATGTCCGAGTTGTGAATCTTCAGTCTCTTCCTCGTGGAAGTTCTGCCCGTACTGTAAGGAGAAGTTGAGAGATTGATCATATCCCGGCTTGAACTTTATTGCGGCGGTGTGCGATGTAACAATGCATCCTTTCGGCTCTTATCATAACGCCCGTACACCAACAGGCATCAGATATATCGGTCTATGTGCTTCTGGTATATCCAGCACGTTTGCAACCTCCTCATCATGAAATGCACCTATGGCGACAGTAGCCAGACCCAGCGCCTCACACTCTAAATAGATGTTCTGGGATACGTGCCCTGCTTCCATATACACGTATCTTATGCCACGTTCACCGTACCTGCGTGTGGTACGTTCGTACTCAGCAGTGATGACAATAGAGAGCGCGGCATCGGCAATGAACATCTGCCTCAAACATGCAATAGCCAGTTCGGTTCGCAGATCACCATCACGATGCAGTTCCATGGTACTGTCATCCATGACATGGTACACCCCGGGTTTTATATCTTCAACGGCACCTATCACGAGATACAGCTCCAGTGGATAGATAGCACCCGCGGAAGGCACTCTCCGTGCAGCCCATACGAGCATAGATAAATCGCTCTTCTTGAGCGCGCTCCGCTTGAATGCCCTGCGTGATTTACGCATCGCGATAGCATCCTCCACCGATACCTCGCTCCTTCGTGCCGGTACAGCCAGTGACACTCGTCTCATACTTTCTCACCCCCTCAATTCCTCACGTGCTATTACCAGCCTCTGTATCTCAGATGTCCCAACTGCGATGCTGAGTAGTTTAGCATCCCTGAAAAAACGCTCCACTGGACTACCTCGCATACAGCCCAGCCCACCATGTATCTGCAACGCATTAGTAGCCACGAGGAAAGCAGCTTCAGAAGCATAGAGCTTCGCCATTGATGCCGCTTTCATCGTTATTCTATCGCCCCTATCCGCAAGATAAGCAGCTTTATAGGTCAGCAATCTCGCAGCTTCCGTCTGCACCGCCATATCCGCTATCATGAACTGAACCGCCTGGAAATTGGATATTGGCTGACCAAACTGCCTGCGCTCCTTCGCATACTGGATGGCGAACTCAAGGCACGCACGAGCAATACCGACTCCAACACCGCCCATCGCTATTCTGTCCCTATCCAGAGTAGCCATTGCAATTCTGAACCCGTCACCTTCAGCTCCAAGTATATTCGTATCGGGAATCCTGCAATCGTGGAATTCCAGCCCACCTACCACACAGCCACGCATGCCTATCATCTCCTGCATCCGTGTAAACGAGAGCCCGTCCGTACCTTTCTCCACGATAAACGCACTCACGCCCTTACCGCCCTTACTCCTATCCGTGTATGCAAATACCACATAGATATCAGCAACGGCGGCATTGGTGATGAACGCTTTTCTGCCGTTCAATACGTATTCATCACCCTCACGCCTCGCTGTTGTCGTCATAGACAGGGGGTCGGAACCCGCACCAGGCTCAGTAATAGCAAATGCGCCGATCTTATCGCCACAGCATAATGGCTTCAGATACTTCCTCTTCTGCTCTTCGCTACCCGCGGAATAAATCGGGAAGGTAGTGATAAGTGCCGCAGAGCACAGGAACCCGATACTTGCACTCGCCTTTGATAGCTCCTCCACCATCAGGATGTAGCACAGCAGATTATCGCCCAGTCCACCGTATTCATGCGGGAAAGGGATACCAAAGAGCTTGTGCTTACCCATACGCCTGACTATGTCCATGGGGAATTTACCTTTACGGTCTATCTCAGCCGCAAGTGGTAATACTTCCGTAGCTGCGAACCGAGCTACGAAGCTCTGAACTTCCCGTTCCCGCGTACCCAGCTCAAATTCCATTCCTGCCACAAGCAATCATCAGGGTTGATAATTTTTATTACTTCAATTTAAAAAGGAGAATGGAATAAAAAGGTTGTGGGTGGTAAAAAACGAGAAAGCCATCTGTGAACATAGGAATGGTAGGGCATGTGGATCATGGCAAGACGACGTTAGTGAATGCTCTATCCGGAGAGTGGACAGACAGGCACAGCGAGGAGATAAAGCGAGGGATATCTATAAGGCTGGGCTATGCCGATGCGACTTTCAGACGATGCCCTTCGTGTAAGGAGCCGGAATGTTACACCGTGGAGGAGGTATGCAGGCATTGCGGGTCACGCACAGAGGAGTTACGAACGGTCTCATTTGTGGATTCCCCGGGGCACGAAGCATTGATGGCGACCATGCTGAGTGGTGCTGCGATTATGGATGGTGCCGTGCTGCTCATCGCTGCATCTGAACCGTGCCCTCAGCCGCAGACGAAGGAACACCTGATGGCGCTCGGCATCGTGGGCATAAAAGACCTGGTAATCGCACAGAACAAGATTGACCTGGTCACGCGCGAAGAGGCATTTAAGCACTATTTACAGATAAAGGAATTCATCAAGGGCACTATTGCAGAGAACGCACCTATTGTGCCCATATCAGCACAGCAATCGGTGAACATAGATGTTCTCATCCAGAAAATAGAAGAGACGATACCAACACCAGACCGCCCCGCAGATGTGGCTCCTCTCATGTATATCGCTCGCTCTTTTGATGTAAATAAGCCCGGCACACCGATAAAGAACCTGAAAGGCGGGGTGATCGGCGGTTCTCTGCTCCGTGGTAAGTTGCGGGTTGGTGACAGGCTTGAGATACGCCCCGGTCGGCTGGTAACCACGGGCAGTGGTAAGCCGAAATGGGTACCGATTGAGACTGAGGTATCATCTATAATGGCTGGTGGCACGCTCGTAGAGGAGGTCACACCCGGCGGGTTGATAGGTGTGGGTACGAAATTGGATCCGAGCATGACGATAGAGGATTCACTCGTCGGGCAGTGTGTGGGTTTGCATGGCTCTTTGCCACCCACACGGCATGAACTCACGGTTCGGTTCCGCCTGCTGGAACGAGTGGTTGGCGTAGCCAAAGAGATGGAGACCACAGCGATAAAGGAGGGCGAGAGTCTGATGCTGAGTGTGGGCACGGCAATAACGATGGGCGAGGTGAAGAAGGTGACGGAAAATACGCTTAAAGCTGATCTGAGCAGACCTGTATGCGCGGATACCGGAGCACGTGTGGCTATCGCACGGAGAATAGGCGCGAGATGGCATCTCATAGGTGCAGGTACAGTGGAGTGACGATGCCGAAGACCATGCCTTTTGAGGCATACGCAGCGGAATATGATGGATGGTTCGACGAGCACAGAGCGGTGTACGAGTCGGAACTGCGTGCAATAAGAGCCATGTTGCCATCGGATATGAGCTCGATCGTGAGCGAGGGTATAGAGATAGGAGTGGGCACCGGGCGTTTCGCATCACCTCTCGGCATCACTCTTGGTATAGAACCTTCACCGATGATGGGTATGCGAGCAAAAGCGCGGGGTATTGAAATCATAAGAGGTATAGCCGAGGCATTACCATTCACGAATTCGTGTTTCAAACTCGTGCTCATGGTCACCACCATGTGCTTCCTCGATGACGTATCACTGGCGTTTCGTGAGGTCTTTCGTGTGCTGAAGCCACGAGGCTGGTTCATACTCGCATTTATAGATCGTAACAGCCCTATTGGCGAGATATACGAGCGTAATAAAGGGGATAGCCCGTTTTATCGCAGTGCGAGATTTTACAGTACGGATGAGGTGACAGGTCTATTGAAGGATGTCGGCTTTAATGAGAACGGATTTGAATTTGTGCAGACTGTGTTTGGTACTGATCTCTCAGAAGCCGGGGGCTTAAAACCGGGTTATGGTGAAGGTGCGTTCATAGTGGCAAGGGTGGTGAAATGAGTTGACCGTTGTTGCAGCCATAACGGGTGGCATGGGTAGCGGTAAGAGCCTTGTTTACAGTCTATTCCTGGAACTCGGCGCTTTCGGTATAGATTGCGATGTGCTGAGTCGGGAGGCGGTGAGACCATGCACGAGGGCGTGGTGGCTGCTGATCGAACACTTCGGCAAAGATATACTCAGGCGTGACCTGGAGCTGGACCGCAAGCGATTGCGTGAGATTATCGTTGCTGATTCTGCCAAACGCAGGTATCTGGAAGCGATAATACACCCTGAGGTTATGGCGATGTGCAGGGCGAGGATAGAAGCGATCAAGAAGATAGAGCCTGAAGCCCCACTCATCGTTGTTGATATACCTCTTCTGATAGAAGCGGGGTTTATGGATAAATTCGATGCCGTGATACTTGTCTATGTGAGCGAGGCGGAACAGTTGAAGCGGGTGATGGAACGGGAGGGCGTAGACGAGCATGAGGCGAGGAAGCTCATCGCACTTCAGATGCCACTGAACGAGAAATTAAAATTCGCAGATGTCGTGATAAACAACGAAGGTACGATAGAAGAGACCTCCAGGCAGGTGAGACTGGCGTTTCATGACCTGCTCCGCAGCACAGCACAAAACAAAACTAAAGTATGGTTGCGACCAAGAAATAAGCAGGTTGATGCGGTACAGAAAGATTGAGGGGCTGAACAGGATAAGAGAATGGGGCTTACCGTACCCTCCGTATGCCGTGATAGATGCGGGACAGGCTACACCTTCCCGTATAGAATCCGCCGTTAAAGAGATAGGGATACCGGCGATAGAGGGCGATAGAATGGGTATCGTAATAAGGACAGATGGAGCGGGAAGAGTGGGTGGGCGGAGCGATTTACACCTGATGGATATGGCGGAGATAATAAACTGGGCTTTACGGTTACGTGAAAGGAACAAACCCGATGTCAAACTGATCATACAGCATGTGGTGGATGCGAGCTGTTCCGGCGTATTGCTCAAGGGTTCGGATGAACTATCGGTCGAGGTGGTTCGAGGCGATGCGCCATCACTGCTGGAAGGCAGAACAGGTGATATAGAACGCTGGACATACACCCGCACGTGGAAGAAGGAGAGCGAAATAGAGGCGATACTCGATGAAGGAGCCCGGGCATTAATATTGAAATATGCACGTCTTGTGCCCGATTATAGCTATCTGGAGTGGTCGTTATCGAAGACCGGGAAGCTTTACTTCTATGAACACATGCAGTGGAGTCGTAAACGTGCGAGGGAAGAGCCAGCAGGTGAACGTATCAGGGAACATGCCATTCATGGGCTGAGTGCGAGTCCGGGTGTGGGTACTGGCACTGTCAGAGTGGCATTGAACACCGAAGGGATAAATAGAGTGCGAGATGGTGATGTCCTCGTCATCAGGTATGCCGACCGGCATGTCATGCATGTTATCAATCGGCTATCGGCTCTGGTCTGCGATGTCGGCGGGCGAACGAGTCATGCCTCGATTATAGCGAGGGAATACGGTGTGCCATGTGTGATAGCCGAAAGAGCGACGAAAAAGTTGAGAGACGGCATGAAGGTCGTGGTTGATGGTTACAATGGCACTATATCGGTGTTAACTTGAGAAGCTCAAGCAAACTCTCTCTGAGTGAGTATGAACACAAAAGAGGTGAATATATTTCTTAATGGGATACTTTACTTTATAAAGTGCGGCTTTTAATAATAGATAACAATACTAAATAGGGAGGGAGATAGATGTTCGAAGCCGAGATAGATGCAGGTATATTAAAGGAATGTATAGATGCGATCGTTGCAGTGGTAGACGAGGGTAAGGTGCGAGTATCAGATGATAGTTTAAACTTAAGGGCGGTAGACCCGTCCAATGTTGCTATGGTCACTCTCCAGTTGCAGTCTGATGCGTTTGATACTTATCGGTTCTCGAGTGATGAAGGTACGGAACTTGAGCTGGGTATAGATTTCCCCAAGCTTGGTGGGATACTGGGCATAGGTGGCAGGGAGCAGGTTCTCCTCTCTGTGGATGAGAATGCCCGGAAGTTGAATGTGCAGATGGGCAGCCTCGCCTATACGGTCAATCTGTTAGATCCGTCATCGTTAAGAAAAGAGCCGAAGGTGCCAGAACTCGAATTCCCGGTTCAGGTGGTGATAGATACAGAGGAGTTCAGGCGGACGATACGCGCTGCCGAGAAGATAGGTGAGCACATATTGCTCGGTGTGGAAGGTGATGAATTTTACATGGAGGTAGAGGGCGAGATGGACAAATTGCGGCTGGGTTTGAGGAAGGAACAACTTATACACCTCACATCCGGTACACTCCATTCCCTCTTCACCCTGGACTATATTTCGGCAATGAGCAAGGGTATGAGCCATGCTGAGCACATAACACTGAATCTTGGCATGAATTATCCACTCCAGATAGATTTTGAGATCGCAGATGGCAGAGGCAAGGTCAGCTATCTGCTGGCGCCCCGCGTTGAATGAGGACGATATATTTTATCTCCTCAAATCCGCACAAGGTGAAAGAGATAAAGGAGCTAACCGCTGGTAGAATCGCCATACAGCACATCAATCATGGGTATCCGGAATTGCAGCTGGATACGATAGAGGGAGTGGCGAGTGCGAGTGCGAACCACATAAGACATACGAAGTGGGTGAAGACACCTTTCTTCATCGAGGATTCCGGTCTGTCAATTCACGCATTGAATGGCTTCCCCGGTCCTTTCTCTGCTTTTGTGTTCGATAAGATCGGGAATGAAGGTATATTAAAGCTGATGGCAGATATAAAAGACCGTAGAGCCGTATTTAAGACCGTAATAGCCTTCTGCCCGGGCGTGAATGAGGAACCGCGGCTGTTCATCGGTACCGTGGAAGGGCGAATTGCTGATAGCATACGCGGTACGGGTGGATTCGGATACGATCCCATATTCGAATACGAGGGCAGGACATTCGCGGAGATGAGCACTGAAGAGAAGAACAGGGTATCACACAGGGGCAGAGCATTCATGGCATTCCTGAACTATGTTGAGAATAATTGTATTGCGGTTGGGGCATCGTCCGGAGCGAGATAAACGAGTTACAACGCATGTCGGGCTGGTTGCACGCGCATTAGGCGCAGAGGGGATGCTGCTCACCACGGAAGATAAGTCAGTAGAACGGAGCATAACGGAGGTGACGAAACGATGGGGTGGCAATTTCTATATCCAGACGGGCGTGAAATGGCGAGAAGCGATAGCGCGATGGAAGCGAGAAGGTGGTAAAGTATGTCATCTCACGATGTATGGTCAGAACATACTCGATGTCATTGATGAGATACGTGGAACATCAGATCGTATAATGGTGATTGTCGGTGCGGAGAAGGTGCCAGCCGAGGTCTACGAACTCGCCGACTGGAACATTGCAGTGGGTAATCAGCCGCATTCGGAGATAGCTGCGCTCGCAATATTCTTAGATTACATGCATCAGGGTGAAGAACTGAGAGCCAGATTCAGGAATGCCGAACTGGAGATAGTGCCTCAGAGAGTGGGTAAAGAAGTGAGGGTATTGAAGAATGAATAAACTCGAATTACTGCGTGGTCTTATAGCCACAAAGCGGGATCTGCTGGTTGCGTTCTCCGGTGGCGTTGACAGTGGTCTGCTGCTCAGTGTCGCTCATGACGTACTCGGGGATAACCTGCTGGCAGTGATGATCGTTACAGAACTCGTTCCTGGTCGTGAATTGACGCATGCAAAGGAGGTATTATCGTGCTCAGGCGTCCGGTACAGGCTTGTCCGAGTCTCGATGCTCGATGATGAAGATTTCGTTATGAATACCAGGCGCAGGTGTTATCACTGTAAGATTCGATTCTGTGCGGTATTGAAGCAGATAGCCACGGAAGAGGGTATAACTACCGTTGCCGAAGGTGTTACTGCATCCGATTACGGTGAGTATCGTCCAGGTATAGCAGCGGCACGGGAATTCGGGATATGGCATCCACTGGCGGAAGCGGGTATAACGAAGCCCGAAGTGAGATTGATGGCAAAGGAACTGGGTCTGCCTTTCTGGAATAAGCCTTCTAATGCGTGTCTGGCAACGAGGATAGCGTATGGTGAGCGTATAACGAGGGATAAACTGGCGATGATAGAAACCGCGGAGAATATCATCTCGGACACGGGCTTCTCCCAGCTCAGGGTTCGCATGCACCGCGATGGGATAGCGAGGATAGAACTGGCGAGTGAAGAACTTGCAGGGATATTTAATCTGAAACAATTTGACATCAGCCGCATCAGCACACAGCTGAAGAAGCTCGGCTTTCGGTATATCACACTGGATCTCGATGGGTACCGTACGGGGAGCATGGATATGGCTGAGCGGAGAAGAAAGGATATGGGATAGGTTTTTAAGAGATGATCCGAAGATAGATAAAAGGAGCATGATAAGCATAGCGATACCGAAAGGCAGTTTAGAAGCGCAGACGCTGCAGCTCTTCAAGCAGGCAGATCTGGAGATAAAAGTAACGAGCAGGGAATACAATCCCAGGATTGATGACCCGCGGATAGGGAAGGTGAAGATACTGAGACCGCAGGAGATACCGGAGTATGTGGAAGCGGGCTATTTTGATATGGGCATAACAGGTAAGGACTGGATAATAGAGCGAGGTGCGGACGTGCTCGAACTGGCAGATTTGAGTTACAGCAAGACTGTGGAGAAGGACGGCACGGTAAGAGTTGTGCTTGCGGTACAGGCGGACAGTGATATAAGAGCACCTGAGGATATCCGACCAAATAGCCGGATAAGCACCGAGTATCCGAACATCACAAAGGCGTTCTTCGCTGAGCTCGGCATCCCTGGCCAGATCTTCTTCTCTTACGGCGCTACCGAAGCTAAGGATATGATGGATGCGATCATCGAGCTGACGGAGACCGGAGAGACACTCAGGAAGAACAACTGGCGCATAATTCACACCATCCTCGAGTCCTCAACGAAATTGATAGCAAACAGGGATTCGTGGCGCGACCAGGCGAAGAGGCGTGCCATGGAGGAGATAAAGACACTGCTCAGCGGTGTGACAGAGGCGAGGGGCAGGGTATTACTCAGCATGAACGTTGCAGAGCACGACCT
>JAODGV010000033.1 GCA_025464425.1 Methanosarcinales archaeon
ACCTCCGCCACAGTAGGGTTGTGTTCATCGTCTGCTTTTATATTCACCTCGACCGGGAAACACATGCTAACGAGCTCTGCGAGGTCTCGCACTGATTCCACTGCGTGTATCTCCTCCAAACTCTCGACCGCAACTTCATCCGGCAGGCACGCATCAGTATATCTGAGGAACCAGTCGAGTATGCCATAAGGTAAACACACACCTTTCGCCCTTCGCTCTATTTTCTTCGCCTCCTCGAAGCTGCCAAACTTGCAGAGCATGTAATCTACAAAATCTATTATCTCGCGCATAGCCGCGCTGAGATTGCCTTCGTGATTCTCCACTATCTTATCTATCTTCTTGATATCGCTCTCATATAAGGATATATTCTTTCGTATCATCTTATCTCACTCAGTGGTATTGTAAATAATATTATAGCATTATTTAAATATAATTACCATAAGGAAAAAGTTTATGTTATCCATCGCGCATATGTTCTTAAATCATTATTTTAGAGTGTTACTACTTCAGTTCTTATCGAGGTGTAGAGATATGAAAGGTGTGATCCTGGCAGGGGGATTTGGAACACGGCTTCGCCCTCTCACATTCACGAAGCCGAAGCCGATGGTTCCTCTGGTAGATAAGCCAGTTATCGAGCATGTGGTGGACTATCTTGTCTCGCACGGATTGAGCGACATTGTAATAACGACCACATATCTCCGACAGTTGATCATTGATCATCTGGAGTACCGTGAAGATGTGCGGCTCTCCTATCCGCTGGAGCCACGCCCGCTGGGCACTGCCGGCTCGGTTAAGAATGCGGGACTGGGCGAAGAGGGAGAGCCTTTCGTCGTTATTCAGGGCGATAACATCACGGATGCCGACCTGCGAGCGATGGTCGAGTTCCATTATGACACGGGTGCAATGATAACAATCGCATTAACGCCGGTGGAAGAGCCCTGGCATTATGGTATAGCTGAGCTTGATGAAGATGGCTACATAAAGCGATTCAGGGAGAAGCCATCGCGTAATGAATGCTTCTCCAATCTCGCGAGCACGGGCATATACGTCGTGGAGCCATCTGCACTGGATTACGTGCCGGAGGGCGCTGAGTTCGATTTCGCCAGGGACCTGTTCCCGGTGATTCATGCGAAATTAGCGGGTAAGATAGCGGGCTATCAGCTCGATGAAGCCAATTTCTGGGCTGATGTCGGGCAGCCTGAGGGATACATGAGCGCGATGGCATGGCTCCTCCGGAAGATGAATAGAGATGTGTTCGCTGGTTCTAATACTGAGATTAACAGCTCTGGAATCCGTGGACCCGCGGTGATCGGTGACTGTGTGATTGTGGAAGAGGGTTGCTCAGTGGGACCAAATGCAGTGTTATTTGAGGATGTGTATGTAGCGCGGAACTCGTGCCTGGAAGAATGTATGATAGGCGAGAAGACGATAATGGGCAGGAACGCGCTTGTTAAGCAGGCGATCATTGGTGCACGGTGTGAACTCGGCAATGACGTGGAGGTATGCGGCGGTAAAATATGGCCCTTCGTATCCATACCGCATCGCACAACGGTTGATTCTACAATAAAGAGGTTCGTTAAACTCGATGGTACGAATAACAGCCACGAACTGCTGCGCACCGTGCCAGAAGAAGAAGCTTTTTACTTCAATATGCGCAGTGGCGGCAGGATCGTCCATACCGGGCTGGTTGCGAACAGCGTGGAGCGGTTTGTGGAGATACTGAAGACCGTTGATCAGAGGTCAATTGAGTACCATCTCAGGGACGGGCAGAACGATTTCGCCCGATGGATACGAGAGATCTTCGGTGATGAGCAGCTTGCAAACGAGCTGATGGCGCGATACATGACACGCAATGAACTTGCTGCTGTGATAGATGCGCGAATAAAAGAGTTGAAAATGGAGGAGGTGCCGATGATATGTCAATAAATAAGAAGAAGGGCAGGACTATGACGAAGATAGCGCAGAAGAGAGCGACCCTCACAAAACTTGCCAGTTCTTTGTTTGAGCCCGAGGGCAAGAATCCTTATTATATGGGCGATGGCAGGGCGATAAAGAACCTGACCGAACTGAAGGAGAATCTTGATTCGTTATCAGATAACGAGGCGCACTGGCTCGCTTCATGGATTGAGTATCTTGGTGATGAGGAGACCGCGAAACGAATCAGAGCGGCGCCCGATACGTTCAAGGCTATCATAAACGAGCGATATGCGGAGCTGATGGAGTTCTATCATAAGAGATGAGAATAGCATTGTTGAGCTGGGAATCTTTGCATTCCATACCGGTTGGCGGCGTGGCATCGCATGTCACAGAACTCGCGGCGGCATTGCACCGGCTGGGGAATGAGGTGCACGTATTCACACGGATGGGTCATAACCAGCGGTGGTATGATGTGATAGATGGAGTGCATTATCATCGCTGCCCGTTCGATCTGAACCCGAACTTCGTGGAGGAGATGAATAACATGTGCCATTCGTTTGCTTATCATTTCTTCCAGACCGAGAACGTTTCCGGCAGGTTCGATATCGTTCACGGGCATGACTGGATGACCGTGAATGCACTTGCGGAGATAAAGAACGCACGTGCAAAAAAGATCGTATTCACGCTTCATTCGACCGAATACGGCAGATGCGGTAATGTCTTCTATGAGGGGCAATCACGCGACATAAGGAATCTCGAATGGTACGGCGGGTTCCTCGCGGATAAGATAATCACGACGTCGGAGACGATAAAGAACGAAGCGAAGTGGATATACAACTTTGATGACTGGAAGATAGCAATGATACCGAACGGCGTCTCACTCGCCAAATTCAATGGTTCGGTGGACGCATGGCGGAATGTGAAGAAGCGGTATGATGTCGGCGTATGGGATCCCACGTGCCTCTTCGTTGGTAGAATGGTGATTCAGAAGGGTGCGGATTTACTGCTGGAGGCTGTACCATCTATACTGGCTGACTTCCCCGCGGCAAAGTTCTTCTTCGTCGGTGATGGCTATATGCGACCCGGGTTGGAGCATCGTGCGTGGGAGCTTGGTGTGCAGCATGCATGCCGCTTCCTGGGTTACATACCGGAGAACGAACTCGTGAACTGCTATAAAGCCACTGATGTGGTATGCATACCATCACGTAACGAGCCATTCGGGATTGTAGCACTGGAGGCATGGGCTGCCGGTAAGCCAATCGTGGTGACTCATAACGGGTTCGACTATGTATGGCATGATGTTAATGGTCTTAAGGTGTATGATAACCCGGGTTCTATTGCGTGGGGCATAAAGACCATATTCAGCGATTTTGAGCATGGGCGATGGATGGGCTCGAACGGCAGGAAGACCGCCGAGGCGTTCTCATGGGATAACATAGCCAGGATGACAGTGAGCGTGTATGATGAGATTTTGAGGTCTTAAGGAGGGAGAGAAATGACATATAAACTGGAAGATTTCCGGCTGATGGATGAGTTTGACGCAGGTGGTAAGACGGTACTGCTGCGGATTGATGTGAATTCCGCTGTGATTGAGGGCGAAGTGAAGTTGAATGAGCGTATAGTACGGCATGCTGATACAATAAGGGAATTGCAGTCGAGGAATGCGCGTGTTGTTGCTATCGCCCATCAGGGCAGGCAGGGTAAACCGGATTTCCTGCCGCTGGAGCAGCATGCGCGATTGCTACGGCGATTTGTGGATATCCGTTATGTGCCGGACATAACGGGCGAAGTAGCGGTGAACGCGCTAAAAGCGCTAAGAGATGGAGAAGCTATATTACTTGAGAACGTGCGTATGGATCATGAGGAGACACTTAAGCGAACACCTGAGAGGCATTCCAGGTCGCATCTCGTACGTACGCTCGCAGCCCATGCGGACTATTTCATAAATGACGCTTTCTCCGTTGCTCATCGTGCACATGCCTCGATTGTCGGCTTCCCGAAGGTGCTGGAATCGTATGTGGGCAGACAGATGGAGAAGGAGCTGACGGCGCTGGAAGAGGCGCATGCTGAGCGCCCGGTTGTATACATACTTGGAGGTTCGAAGCTGGATGACGTGCTTGATGCGATGGCGTTCGTTTTGCGTGCTGGTAAAGCCGATGTTATACTGACCACGGGCGTTATTGGTAATATCTTCATGTATGCAGATGGCGCGGCAGTAATGGAGGAAGAGCAGAAGAAGAAGTATCTTGCTGGTTTGAAGCGTGCGAAGAGGCTCATGCTCTCGCGCAAGATATTGTATCCAGTGGATGTGGCAGTGGAGATAGGGGGTAAACGTGAGGAACTGGATGTACGTGCACTGGCACCGGGTCAGCATGCGCTGGACATCGGTGAAGAAACCTGCAGGATATACAGCGAGATAATAATGAATGCTGGTACGGTGATAATGAAAGGACCTGCGGGCATGTGCGAGAATAAGCAGTTCGCAGAAGGTACAAAAGTGCTATTAAAAGCTATCATTGCGGCTGATGCTTTCCATCTCATCGGTGGTGGGCATACCACATCGGTACTGGATATGATAGAGGAGCGGATGGTGTGTGAAAGAGGATATGTCAGTCTGGCTGGAGGTGCACTGTTGATGTATCTTGCAGGGAAGCCATTGCCGGGGCTGGATGTACTGAGGATGCGCAAATCGCATGCCAGGCTCGCTAATGCCGTGCAAGCAGCAGATAAGAAGCCGTTTGCCGCACAGATCGGTAATACCATGTGATGGAAAGGGAAAGTATAAAAAGGTTGAGCACCTTTGTGATGGTGTGAAAGATGAAAAACACAGAAAGTATTGTAATAAGTGAAGACTCAACTGCGGAAGAGCTCGCACCGATAGCCAAAGCGGTGAATGATTTACTCGTTATACCCGTGACGATGCGGAGCAAGAACAGGAAAGGTGTCCGTGTGGAGAAGGGTGAAGTGATAGATTATGAGTATACGGGTCCGGTGCTGGAGAAGGTGCTGCAGGAGAATCGTGTTATTCGCACCACACCGCTCAGGGGCAGGTATGCTCGTATACCGGTTGTGGTTGCACCTATCAGGAACAAGAAAGGCGAGGTAATAGCAGCTCTTGGCGTTGTTGATGTCGTGGGGACCGTGGATTTGGGTGCCGTATTCGCAGATTTCCCCCGCGTTCTCGAACAGATCAGGACGCATCCATCAGCTGACAGGCAGTAAAAGTGGATATGCGCGAATCCTCTGGTAATTTCGTGATGAACCGGAGAACGCTGGCTGGGGTTATGGTGATAGCGATACTGTGGCGGGCTTTTATAAGTTCGGACAGGACAATAGCCCTCTGGGAGAGCGTGTGTTCCGGTATAGCCCTTTTCATAATGGGCTGGACGCTATTTGCATACATATTCAGTATGAGCAGAGGGCTGAAAGGCTGGCTGGAATTGAATACGATATACCGGTGGATAGCGGTCAGTCTGGTTGCCATAAACATCTATGTCATCATTTATTACGGAACGCGGTGGTACAGACTGGCAAGCACAACAGAATCATACGTGCCACTGGATTTCCTGTTCCGGGATATAAGGTACATCGTGCTGGTGTTGTATTACTGCGTGGTGATATGGCTGGCGAAGCATCTTAAGAAGGTGTATGATGATTACATGTTGCTCTTCAAGGAGGTGCCGAACGTGTGAAAAATTACTGTACTATAACAAGCATAAATTTTCCATTTAAACGACAGCATTAATAGAATATTTAAATGGGATTAAACCAATGACATAAATAGTGATATGGCAATGGTTCAGAGGTTATCCCCCGAAAATGAGAAAATTGTTGAAAAGAGGCACGAAATGATATTGGCACATGAGAAGTTTGGAGTGAAGATGAAGAACATAACAGAAGAGTATGGCATCTCTGTTGGTGCATATTATTACTGGTACGACAGGTATAAAAGCGAGGGGATCTTGGGTTTGATTAATAAGAAACCAGGAGCAAAAGTGCATCACAACAAAACCACGTTCGATATTAAGAGAAAAATAGTGCTGATAGGCACCGCTAATAGAGCACAGGACGCAAATGATATCCG
>JAODGV010000034.1 GCA_025464425.1 Methanosarcinales archaeon
CAGCTCGGCAACCTCCGCATCTCCCTTAATAATTTATCAGTTTTATATATAATATGCGCAGGTGGGTGGGTGGAGCTTCAAAAGATTTATAGAGGCATAACATTAAGAGTTATAGTGCGAAAAACCCAAATTACAAGCACCAAATCTCAAACAAATTTTGTAATTTGATGCCTGGTGGTTGAAATTTTTACTGAGTTAAACAAATACCATTGAGATGTTATGAGCACGGACTTATGGGCACGGACTTCAAGTGGCAATCCTTTGACCGGTTACATTTACATTTATTTTTACTTTTACTGTTACAACCAGCACATCAAATTACGATGATAAGGACGGAAGCACCACGTGATAGATGTAAACTGGAGAAGGCAGCGGCATATACCGACCCCAGGTTCGGATGTGAGCCGGAGAGGCGACCAATGCGTGAGTATATCGAAAGAGGTGTTGTTGTGATAGATAAGCCCGCGGGTCCCACATCGCATGAGGTCGTATCATGGGTTAAAGGTATACTGGAGGTGGGCAAGGCAGCACATACCGGTACCCTTGATCCTAAGGTCTCGGGTGTATTGCCCGTTCTGCTCGGTGTGGCGACGAAATTGACCGGTATATTTCACACCGATAAGGAATATGTATGCTTGATGAAGCTACATGGTGATGTGCCCGATGTGCGAGTGCGAGAAGTGGCATCAGAATTCACCGGTAAGATCTACCAGCGCCCTCCATTGAAATCCGCAGTCAGGCGAAGAATACGTATAAGAACCGTGCACCATATAGACATAAAGGAGGTGTCGGGCAGGGAGGTACTGATGATGGTTGGCTGTGAAGCCGGCACATACATAAGAATGCTCTGCCATCATATCGGACTGGCTATTGGTGTGGGCGCGCACATGGCGCAGTTGAGACGGACGAAATCGCTGCCATTCGATGAGTCGGACATGACAACTCTGCATGAGCTCAAAGACGCATACGTATTATATGAAGATGGTGATGAGCATCTTCTACGGAGACTCATCATCCCGATGGAGCACGCACTCTGGCATCTCAGTTGCATCATCGTGAAGGATACCGCGGTTGATGCTCTATGTCATGGTGCGAATCTCGCCGTGCCGGGAATATCACGTATAGAAGAAGGAATAAATATAGGTGATCAGGTAGTTATATATACAAATAAGGGTGAAGCGGTGTGTATGGGCAGGGCGCTGATGAGCTCTGCCGAGATGCTCAATGCGGAAGAGGGTATATGTGTGGATACAGACAGGGTGTTTATGGAGCCAGGGACATACCTGCGGGTATGGAAGTGCCGAGGTGGCTGAGTGGTAAGGCGCAGGCCTGGAGTTCCACGAACGGATAGCCTGTGTTCCGAAAGGAACTCAAGGGTTCAAATCCCTTCCTCGGCGTATCTCGAGGTATCTCATTGCTACCTGCAGATCCGCAGGGGTATTTATATTTATTGCAAGCATGGGATCATGGAATACAAACGGCACAGAGTATGAAGAGTTCGTAACGACATTGATACCGCAGGCAACGAGTCGCTCACCGTTATATGTGAATGAGAATCCGGGCGTTACACCCTCAGGCACCATACTCAGCGGTACCGCACCGGTGACACTCTCGCCCGAATAGAAATCTATCAGTGCATCAATATGTTCAGGCAGTAGAAATGGTATATCACATGCCACTGCTATGAATACCGGATACCGGTCGAGGAGATAACGCAAATCTTCATGGTAGCCCCAGCCCGGCGTCTCTATCGTACGATAATTCTGCTTCTGGCAGTACAGTGAGGTCTCTGGCGTGTTATTCGTTACCGCCACTTCAAAATCCTCAGCCTTTGACTCTATTACACGTGCCACAATCAGGTCTATCAGCCGTATACCATCTCCAAGCTCTATAATCGCTTTCTCGTTACCCATCCGCCTTGCCATTCCTCCTGCGAGTATTACCACCATCATTTAGAGATAAGCCCGCAGCTCTCGTTCCTTCTGCTCCCTGTACCGGTATCTGAGCAGTGGATTGCTCTTCATTCGTTCTATCTCGGAGTCCAGCCGCTCGTCCAGTTCCGCCTGCTTATCCGAGATGTAATTTTTGCAGAGTGTGTATGTGGATTCCGAAGAATACTGCTGAATACCAGCCACAACAATAGCAAGCTCATCCTTTGACGGCGAGATGAGTCCGAAAGGGACCGGTGCACCGCGCATAAACAGTCTTCTCAGATCGTCATCGGGCTTACCGACCTCCAGCCCGAACCCGATAGCCTCTTTATCGCCGGTCTGTTCTAACTTCAACTGCCATATCCGTTCATGAGTGGATATGAAGAGATCATACCTGCCCCTATGGTTTCTACCACTGAGTACACGCCATTCACGCCTGTCAGCCTCATTGCTCCTATCCCATTGCTTCTTCAGTAACTCCACTATCTCCGTGGATGGTCTTATCATGGTTTTTAATTGTATCTGGTAATAGTTAAACTTAAAGTCAAGGTTAAAGCTCGGTTTTTGTATGTATGTATTCCATCACGCGTTTATGTAGCTCGAGCAGGAGTTCACGCCGTGATTCCATAAGTACCACGTCGGACGCCTGTAACGCCACGAGGTTATGTGCGAAAGGCGAAGGAAACGGGGTCTCTACCGCGATTACACCTATCGTACCGGTCTCTATACCCCTGAGTACCTCTTTCGCATGCTCTATATCGAACACCTCCTCCAGTATCTCACGATACGTCTCCTCAACGATAGGGAAGCCCTCTATCTTCTTCGCAACACTCAATATGGCTGAAGAACTACGTTGTTGCTTGCCCACACCTATCTCATAGCCCTTATAATGTCTCAGCACCATCAAGCCGCGAACCGCGCAATGC
This sequence comes from Methanosarcinales archaeon, assembly GCA_025464425.1. Classification (GTDB taxonomy): domain Archaea; phylum Halobacteriota; class Syntropharchaeia; order Alkanophagales; family Methanospirareceae; genus G60ANME1. Next base: position 2,858 of record JAODGV010000034.1, read on the forward strand.
CGGAACCGCCGTTTAAACAATTCCGTTCGCTTCACACTCTCACGTAATATACCCTCTATGGTATCACTGCTCACCAGAGTTGATATGAGATCGCTATTCACATCCACACGCTTATGTGGCAACTTCAATATGAACCCGTTATCGTTTATCGTTATAGAGATGTTTGTCTTATACCTGCGGCTTATCGCAAAAGCATAAGCGCGGGATAGTGCATCGAGCGTCCTTCTGCCATAAAGTGCATGAAACACGATATTCTGACAGCCCGAATCATCGCAGTAATATTCAACGAGTATGCGCCTGTGATTGGGAATGACACCCACGTACTTCTTCTGCTCCTCAAAATATGATACTATGTTCTCCGCTGCATGCTCCTCCAGTCTGTAGTCCCGCTTGAGCCATTCGACAGCACGATGCGGGTCTTCCAGTCTGCGCTCCATCTCTGCCCTGAACCGTCCTATCTCTATCGCGGAATCATACTCTAAGGGCAGCATCTCGCCTATCCATGCGGGAATGGTCGGCATACCTTCAAAGTGGTCAACGTATGCTCGCATACCGCGTACTGATACGAACTTGTAAGTTTTACCACCCAGCACAAAAGTATCGCCCTTCTCAAGTTTCTCCAGAAACGGCTCGTCTATCTCCCCTATCTTCTTCCTCGGTTCTCGCAGGAATACCTGTACCGAACTCTCAGAAGGTATGGTGCCCACATGGGTCATATATATGCCGCGAGTACTCCTCTTCCTGCCAAATACGCATTCTTCTGCATCATACCATATCTTTGCATATACCTTCCTGCTCTCCAGTTCCGAGAAATCGCCCGAGAGATACCGCAGCACGGATATGAACTGCTCTCTGCTCAGGTTACGATATGGATATGCGCGTCTTATTAAATTATATGCCTCTTCAA
>JAODGV010000035.1:0-4171 GCA_025464425.1 Methanosarcinales archaeon
CAGCATATAGCGGCATATTCTTCGGCACTTACAAAAACGGAACTTATTACAGATATAACCCTGGTGGCGTTAACTCACACAATTTCACGGGCGAATATGCATGCAGAGTGGCAGGAGTATCGCCGGGCGATGTGGCATTCATTGCAGTTGAGAACCCTGATTCACCGCTCGGCTGGAGCGGATCTAAGGGAAAAGTTTCAGACTGGAGCTCGGGTGAACATGCCTGGTCGCTTAAGGTGAGAGAAGGAGCGGCGATGTCAACACCCGGAGCGGCATTCGGAAAAGTATATTTAGGTGCTTCTCCGCCGTATGACGCGGGCAGTGGTGGTCTATACTGCGTTGATGCTTCTACCGGGGATGAAAAATGGCATGTATCATTCCCGTCAGGTGTGTTTTCATCAATAACGCTTACAGGTAGCGAGATTTATCTGACTACATACGGATTTTACGGGAACACTTCTGGAATATATGCGGTTGACGCTCATGACGGTGATCTGATATGGAAGAAAGAATGGGCTGGCAATGAGCGCCCTACGGATTCCACACCCGCTTATGCATCGTTCAACGATGGCTCTTTCGTTTATATCACCGGCGCGGGCTATCTCAATGATAATTATGTGACGTGTTTTGATGCAGATGCGAGCAGAGCGAGTGGCAGAGGAATAATAAAATGGGATTTATATGCGAAGGACAGAGAAGGAAATATAAGGGACAAGGATGGGAACCGGCATCGCATAGGGCACTGGACGAACTCGCCTGTCGTTTCTCTGGACAAGAAAGTGTTTGTTGGTGAGCCAGGAACGGAGTGGATACCTGACTACTACGGGTTATGGTGTCTGGATGCGCTCACAGGCAAAGAGATATGGCATACTGATTTCGGAGGTTCAACAGTAGCAATTGTTAAGGGCATCATATACACAACCGGCGGTGGAAAAGTATGGGCAATAGGCTCGCTCGAACAGCCTGATATCGTCGTTGATAGAGATTGAGACACCTGAAGATGAAGGTAAGAAGATATGCAGTGAAGTCCCAGCGACGATAACTGTTTATGTGAAGAATCAGGGAGATGCACCAGTGAACGAATCATTCAATGTTTCGCTCTCCTGGAGCTGCGTTGGTTACGGCGGTGATGAAATAGGAGAGAAAGAAGTGAAGCCACCGCTTAATCCAAATGAAATTAAGCCTGTGAACTTCACATGGATTCCTCCAGATGTCAATCAACCAACGAAATGCACACTACAAGCAATAGCAAATTCGGACCGCAGTGCATACGAATCAGATCCGATGAACAATAATCTCTCAAAAGACGTGACAGTGTATCCTTTAATGCCGGATATAGAGCTTGAATCCATAAATGCAACGCCTCCAAGGGTGAATGTGAGCGAGAACGTTGAAATAAAAGTGAGAGTGAGGAACAACGGTAAGGATGTAAATAACGTGACGGTGCGTGTGAATGCGGTGCTTGTGAAGGAAACAGGAACAGATATAAGCAACTGGAGCATACCAATCTTAAAAAGGAATACCACATGGGAAGAATCAACCGAATGGAAAGCACCAGAACTACCCGGCAATTACACGCTCGTTGCAGTTGCCGACCCTGAGAATAAAATAGAGGAGTATGATGAGTATAACAATGAGAAGAATACCACAATCACAGTGATGGGGGTTCAACCCACGCCATCTCCATCTGTTACTCCCATACCATCTACAATAGGTATTGGACCGGGTACCGGCGGCGGCTCGGGTGGCGGTTCCGGTGGCGGCTCTGGCAGTGGAACAGGCACAGGCTCGGGTGGTAATGGCAGTGGCACGGGTATGAAGGCACCGATAAACCTATCACAGGCGGTGCAGAAGATGCGAGATATAGTGACCGGGCATCCATTTGGCACGGGCACAAAAGGCGGTGGCGGTGGCGGCGGCTCTCTATACCTGGTTCTGCTACTACTGATTGTTGTAATACTTACAGCTTTCTATTTCGGCTACTATAAGGAGAAGCGGGCATATAAGGAGCAAATTTCTCCAAAGTCTCACGATGAGATGAGTAGCGATAAAAGATAAGATAAAATGATGGAATTCGTGACAATGCTCATGGTATATGGTAAGGGCTTATGGGCATGGCTTAGCACTGATTTCCTGGTAGTGGTCACTTCTCTGCTCCGCGTTCCTGTATTAATCCTTCTGTATGGGTTGACACTGTGGGTAATCGTGGAGATCGGCATGACCTCGTTCGAGTGGCTTGTGCGAACCGGGCGGTTAATGAAGAAAGAACAAGGATTGAGAGATTTAGAGGATGGGTTGAGAGAAATGAAAGCGATGATAAACAATGATAATGATAATGACGGTGATAATGACAATGCTACCGGTGAAGATGGAGATGATGCAGATGCGAGTAATGGGAATGGAAACAGGAATATGATGGAGGCAATTGGGGTTCTCAAGTCCTGCACCACTCACAGGTTCGTTCTACAATTCCTGAACCGTCTCGTTACTCTTGATAATGATGATGGGCAGTTCCACATCAGGGTGTTGAAATTGATTCAAAGCATTGAAGAGGAGATATCAAAGCGCGTGGAGCGAACGAGAGCGATGGTGCGAATGGGACCGATACTCGGACTGATGGGCACGCTGATACCGATGGGACCAGCTCTTTTAGCGCTTACCAGGGGCGATGTGAATACGCTTGCCATAAGCCTCATATATGCGTTCGGCACGACCGTGCTCGGGCTGTTAGTTGGCGGTGTCGCATACGTAATCACTGCGATTCGCCAGCACTGGTATGACCGTGATATGAATGATATAAGGTATATCTGTGAGATGCTGTTTGGAGGTGAGTAAAAAATGAGATACATGAAAGACGATGGATGGGGTCAGGGTCGGAGAAGGGGGCGAGACGAAGAGGGTGACCCGCTGAGCGGTGTGGCAAATCTGTTTGATGTGGCAATGGTATTCGCACTCGGGTTGATTGTGATGCTGCTGTTATATCTCAGCATACCCGAGGTGTTAACACAGACCGATATAACCATCGTGAAGAACCCGGGACAGCCGAACATGGAAGTGATAGTCAAGCGAGGAGAGAAGATAGAGAAGCTGGATATGATGAACGAAACAGTGCAGAAGGAGATAGTGGGCGAAATAGGGAGGATATATAAAACGAGAGACGGAGGGATGATATACGTGCCTGCTGCGAATATGACGGAGGGTGTATGAATATCTATCACATGAGCTACACAGAGGAATTCGTAGGCGAGCGGATGGCGATGCTATCCTTTAAGGGCTGTAACTTCCACTGTATCGGCTGCATCAGGAAGCGGAGCGAATATGACATCTATGCAGATGAGAGGAGATATATTGATTGGAATTTTGAGAACATGGTGAAGGTGCTGGAGGAGCTGAACCCACACAGAATATATCTTGGCGGTCATGAGCCCACACTCGACCCTGACCTGCTGAATATAGTCAGGAGACTTTCAAAACTCGATGCTCATATCGTATTGATGACAAACGGGAGCTTAATAGATGAAGAATATGCAAAGGAGCTAAAGGATGCAGGGTTAAACGAGCTTATTATAAGTGTGAAGGCGTTCGATGCGAATAAGCATCTCTACTACACGAATATGAGCAACGAACCGGTATTGAATGCGATAAGGAGCCTTGCGAGGATAGAAGACCCTGACTTCAGGCTACAAATAGAAACAATTTTACTGCCGGGAGTAAATGAGCCTCAGGATATAGAAAGGCTCGCAATCTTCATCTCGCAGATAGACCCCTCCATATCCCTCTTCATCGAGCCATGGATACCGGTAGAAGGGGCAGGATTTGAAGAACCAGAGAAGGAGGATTTAATCGCAGCGGTATCGAGAGCGATGAGGCATCTATACATCGTGTCCTACCATCCTCTGCATTCAGAGATAAAGGAAATCAGGGCAAAGCCGAGAAGGGCAAAATTTATTGATATTCTACCACGCCCATGAAGAAGGCTGGTGAGTGCAGTCCAGCAGTCTGCCGTGTGGAGCATGGATTGCGACGCCAAAGCTGGTTAAATTCAATAAATCCAGCTCCTTGCTTACGGCTCGATATTCGTTGCGAAGAACCACGGTGAGTTATATGCGACACACTTTTTACCTTAGACGAAAATATATAAAACATCCGGTATTTAAATCTTAGAGCTATG